>JBGSIG010000095.1:0-2350 GCA_041742655.1 Ferruginibacter sp.
ATAGGGAAAAATATGGCAAAACTTTTTTGACCGGCGAGGGCGGGGCGCAAAAAGGGCAGCCCAAATAAGGTAACTGTAATCCATCGTGATTATATCCAATCTTTACTTGATGACAAACAGGATAAAATAAAACTTGAATTAAGCAAATTGACAGGGAAGGAATATTTGACAGTGATAAACGGGTTTATGGAATTTGCTTTGCCTAAGCCGCAAAGAACAGAATTTAAAAGCGAAGGGATGGCAGTGGTTAAGATAATAACCGGAATGGCTGTAACCTAATTTTATTTAAACTTTCAACCAAATTGGATAAATAAGTAGTGATGTAAGCATATTATATGAATATTACTATTTTAGCTTTGCCAAAAAGACAATCGAGCCCTGCTTTTTTCGGAATATTAACCTCAACAGTTTCCCCATCTTTTGTAAAATAATAAGTAAGGTATTTTATCCCCAGCGCACGACCTGTTACAACTTTTACAGTTGTTGAATCACCCAGTCTGAATAGCGTTTCAGCACCTTTATCTTTTGAAAGGCATCCTAAAAAACCTTTGTATATTTCATTAAGGGTAGCTGAGTCGGCCTTGAATTTATATTTATAAGAATGATTTGTAACAGCTTTTGTATTCGACCAGTCGTTGAAAATTAATGTATAGAGACTAACGCTGTCAACCGTTAAAGAAGTAACGGTTCTGACCTTGTAATCGGTGAAAGCCACATCAACCCTCCCAATCTCTTTAAATGTAATATCAGCTTTCGTGACCTCCTTAAACTGTCCACTGCAATTAGTAACTAAAATAATTGCGACTACTGTTAATACTTTTTTCACGTTGCCTTCTTTGAAATGCAAAGATTATGAAATTAGTTAACGTTTTTTATGAAGTTTTAATTATTGCCTGTCTCCAAAAGGTTTTTAGACTTTAAAAGTGTAAAAACTATACTGCTATAGCTATCTGAAAACAGGGTTAAAAAAGCTTTGGTGTTGGAAAAGTGTCGGAATGGCAAAAATAAAAGGGCTTCAATTCCATGAAACCCTTTCCTGTTCTATGTGACCTCGTCAGGATTCAAACCTGAAACCTTCTGATCCGTAGTCAGATGCTCTATTCAATTGAGCTACGAAGCCTTAATTTATCTTTTCTACTCTTCGCTAAACTTTCCCGATTAACAATAAGGATTTCCGATTATATCGGGATACGAAGCCATTTCCGTTTTACCGGATGGCAAAAATAGAGATTTATTTTATTGAACCCAACTCTTTGTGCATTTTTGCTGTAAATAACACCATGAAGTTACAATTCTGGACAATCGGTAAAGCGCACGAAAGCTATGTTAAGGAAGGGGTGGAATTGTTTACAAAACGCATCGCCAACTACTACCCAGTTGAATGGAATATTATTGCTATGCCAAAAAACGCGGCTACCTTAAGTGAAACTGATCTCAAAAAAAAAGAAGGGGAAATTATTTTAAACGCATTGCAGAAAGAAGATTACCTGGTTTTGCTGGACGAAAGGGGCAAGCAACTCAATAGCGAAGGGGTTGCGGCATTTGTACAGGCGAGGGGCAATGAGAGTTTAAAAAACATAGTGTTTTTAATTGGCGGGGCTTATGGTGTTAGCGAGGCCGTGGCGCAAAGAGCCAATTATAAATGGAGTTTATCGCACTTAGTTTTTCCTCACCAATTAGTAAGGCTTATCTTAGCCGAACAAATTTACCGGGCCTGCAGCATCAGCCGCAACGAAAAATACCATCATCAGTAAAAAAATAAAATGAGCATCACATTAATCATAATTATTGCAACCTGCATTATTTCTTTTTTGAGTTTTAGTAACAATGAGTTGATGAATAAATTAATTTTTTATCCGCCTGCAGTTTCAGAACAAAACGAATGGTATCGCTTTTTTAGTTGCGGGCTTATTCATAAAGATTTACCCCATTTATTATTCAACATGTATGCGCTGTTTTTATTTGGGCAGGGCCAAAACAAAGGTGGTGTAGAATATGCATTTGAAGGCATTTTTGGCGATAAAGGAAAAATTATGTACCTCGTTATGTATGCCGCGGCGCTGGCTGTTTGCCTTATACCAACCTACAATAAAAATAAAGACAACTACCAATACAGAAGTCTAGGCGCCTCGGGTGCAGTTAGTGCCGTAGTGTTTGCGTTTATTCTTTTTAATCCTATGCAGGGGGTGGGTTTAATATTTATTCCGGTGTTTATACCCGGCTTTCTTTTTGGCATATTGTATCTTATCATTTCTTACATGCTGGATAAAAAAGGCAAAGGAAATATCAACCATTCCGCACATATTTGGGGTGGCTTGTTTGGAGTGATATTTGTAATTATTTCCTGCAA
>JBGSIG010000096.1:0-3930 GCA_041742655.1 Ferruginibacter sp.
GTAGACGTAAATGGTACCATCTACAAAGTGAGTGAACCTGAGGTTGCACTTTCAGGTTATCAAAGCTTGCCGTTTTTTAAACAGATAAATAACAACTTTAGCCAACAAATAGGGCTTGGATTAAGTATACCCATATTTAACGGATACCAATTGCGCACAAATTATGAACGTAGTAAGCTGGATATAAAAAATGCGCAATTGCAACAACAACTGGATAACCAAAAAATAAAACAGGATATTTACCAGGCTTACAACGCTGCATCCGTGGCATTGGAAAAGTACAACGCCAGTTTAAAAAGTGTTTCAGCATCTGAGCGAACAGTTGATTTCGCTGAAAAAAGATACCAGGTAGGCATGTTAAGTACTTTTGAATTAATTACCCAACAGAATACCTTATTCAGGGCAAGATTAGAGAAGGTATTGAACCAATACGATTATGTGTTTAAAATGAAAGTGTTGGAATTTTATAGGGGCCAGGGTTTAAAATTGTAATGCAATACATAAAATTATAAGAGCCGGATAAAACGAAAGATTATTCGATGTACTGATTTGAAAACATAAGCATACAAAAAACAATATAACATCATCTCAGGTATTTGCCCTAGAAAGGCATACAGAGATTAAATAGATTAACATGAGCAAGACGGTAAAATGGATACTTATTGGATTGGTAGCATTGGTACTACTTTTGGTTGGATTAAAAGCTGCCGGTGTATTTGGTAAGGACGAAGGAATTAAAGTTACAACGGAAAAGGTACAGAAACGTACCATCACGGAAATAGTAAATGCCAGCGGAAAAGTTTATCCTGAAATTGAAGTAAAAGTAAGTCCGGACATTAGTGGGGAAATTACAGAACTGACCGTACAGGAAGGCGATAGTGTAAAAAAAGGACAGATAGTGGCTCGTATTTTTGCTGACATATATAGCATACAAGCCAACCAGGCAGCCGCCGGGGTGGCACAAAGCCAGGCACAGGTTGCAAACTCAGAGGCAGCACTAATAGCATTAAAAGCCCAGATGGATCAGGCTCAAAAAACGTACACAATGCAAAAGCAGTTGTATGACGGTAAAGTAATTAGTGCGAATGAATTTAATATCGCAGATGCCGCTTATAAAGCTGCTGTTGCCAACTACAATGCGGCTCAACAAGGAATAAAGGGCGGGCAGGCAGCAGTACAAAGTGCACAAAGTAACCTTGCTAAGGCAAATAAAGATTTAAGCAGAACTGCTGTGCTGGCTCCAATGGATGGTGTGGTAAGTTTATTAAGTGTTAAAAAAGGTGAACGGGTTGTGGGTAGTAATATGATGGCGGGTACGGAAATGTTGCGCATTGCTGATATGAGCAAAATTGAAATACGGGTAGATGTTGGAGAAAGTGATATTCCAAAATTACATTTAGGCGATAGCGCCATCGTAACAGTGGATGCATACACCGACAGAAAATTTAAAGGCATTGTTACGCAGATTGCCAGTAGCAACAATGGCGCCAGTACGCAAAATGCCTTGGCCAATACCAGTACAGATGTAACTAACTACAAGGTGTACGTTCGCTTATTACCTGAAAGTTATTCAGACCTTTTAGGCAAAACCAGTTACCCCTTCAGGCCGGGAATGAGTGCCAGTGCGGATATTCAGACTAAAACAAATTTTAATGTATTGAGTGTACCCATCAATGCAGTTACTACAAGAGAAAAAAATGACAGTACGAAGCCTAAATCAGCCATTAAATCTCCGGATGCCGCCGCTGAAGGCACTAGTATGGACGACCTGGAAGTATTGGTTTTTGTATTAAACAAAGATGGATCTGTAAGTAAAGCGCCCGTTAAAACTTCTATACAGGATATTAACTATATTGAAATTACCGAGGGGCTCACCGAAAATCAGGAAGTAGTTACCGGTCCTTATGATATAGTGAGTAAAACGCTTAAAGAAAAAGACAAAGTGAAAGCGGTAGATAAAAAGGAATTATTTAAGCCTCAAAAATAATCTTGTTTTTATTTACAGGATATTTAACCCTTACGAGTTTTATTGATAGAAATCGTAAGGGTTTTTTATGTTGTTGATCTATGCTGAAGGCTGCGAATGTAATACTGTGGTATATTTATGATTTTGCACAGGACACAAGTACAAAAAACAGAACACGTGTTTTTTAATACCCTCTCACATTTTTTCCTTCCATATAATTCATAAATGCTTTATTGCAAACACGGTTACCGCCCGGAGTAGGATAATTACCCGTAAAATACCAGTCGCCGGTATTGGTGGGGCAGGCTAAATGCAATGTTTCAATGGTTTGATAGATTACCTCAACAGGTATAGTTATTTCCTTAGGTGTAATGAGTTGCGCAATTTTTGCAGAAATCTCTTCTAAAGTAAATTGTTTGTACACCTGGCGCACCACATTTTCGATGTGCAACTGGCTGTTTCTTTGCAACTCTTTACATTTTAATAAGAGCTCTTCCAGTATTGCTTCCTGCCCTCTTTCGTGCAGTAATTCCATTGCGGCTTTAAAGGCTATAAAGTCGCCCAGTTTACTCATGTCAATTCCATAGCAGTCTGGATACCGTATTTGTGGGGCAGATGAAACTACAATAATTTTTTTAGGTTCCAGCCTTGCCAGCATCCGTACAATACTTTCCCTTAAAGTGGTGCCTCTTACTATAGAATCATCAATTACAACCAACGTATCTATACCCTTCCGCACCGTTCCATAGGCTATATCATACACATGTTGCACCATTTCATTTCTGCTGCTGTCTTCCGTAATAAACGTGCGAAGTTTTACATCCTTAATAGCAATTTTTTCAAACCGTATTTTACGGCTAATCATTTCAGTAAGTTTCTCCTCGTCGAAATCATTTCCCCAGCTTAATATTCTTTCTATTTTTATTTTCTTGAGATATTCGTCCGCACCTTTTAAAAGGCCATAAAAAGCAGTCTCCGCCGTATTGGGAATAAAAGAGAAAATTGTATTTTTTAAATCATAATCAACAGCCTTTAAAACCGGTACGCTTAAATAGCGCCCCAGCGATTTTCTCTCTTTATAGATCTTTTCATCGTTGCCGCGTGAAAAATAAATACGTTCAAAACTACAAGCCTTTCTTTCCTTAGGTTCCACAATCTGTTCAATGCTATAGTTACCTTCAGCATCAACAATTAAAGCACAGCCGGGCATTAATTCCTTTACCTCGTTTTCGCCTACATTAAAAGCGGTTCTTATAGCAGCCCTTTCACTTGCTGCAACTATTACGTCATCATTTATGTAGTAGTAAGATGGCCGTATTCCATGCGCATCACGCATAACAAATGACTTTCCGTTGCCCGTGAGTCCACAAAAATTAAAACCGCCATCAAAAAGCGGCACTGCCTTTTTTAAAACTTTTGCAATATCCAGTTGCCCGGGAAAAGCTTCATCAGCCTTTACTAAAAAATGATGGAGAACTTCCATCATCGCAGCCAGGTCGCTCTGTTTTTGAAAAATGCCTGGCTCTATGTTAACAAGGCCGAACAACTCCTCGGTATTTACAAGGTTGAAATTACCTGCCAGCGCCAGGTTTCTTGCCGGGATAGTATCGCGTTTTATAAAAGGGTGACAAAATTCAACATTATTCTTGCCTTGAGTACCATAGCGCAAATGTCCTAATAATAATTCGCCCAAATGATTTACATGCCCTTTCATCAATCCCGGGTGATTTTTTATGTCGGGTTGATATTTTTCAAGCTCTTCAACTTCTTTTCCTATTTGTAAAAAAAGATCGGCAATTGGCAGATTTGTACAACTTCGAATTCGGTGCAAAAAAGGATATCCGGGCTCTACGTTGAGTTTTACTGTTGCAATTCCTGCCCCATCCTGGCCACGGTTATGTTGCTTTTCCATCAGCAGGTAAAGCTTATTAAGGCCGTACAAAACTGTACCATATTGTTGTTGA
>JBGSIG010000097.1:0-3445 GCA_041742655.1 Ferruginibacter sp.
TCACGATTCTGATTTTGCCACCCATGCCATCGGTGCTTTATTTGACATCAATGGCCCTGAAAATAATTCGCCCAACAATACAGGGCTTAAAAAGTTACCTGCACCAACAAAAGCGATGATCTGGTACCCATATGGTTTGGCACCTGAATTCCCTGAATTGAGTGATGGCGGCAGAACTGCTATTGCCGGTTACTTTTATCATTACAATAAAAATCTTGCAAAAAAGAACAGTATACCTGAGTATTATGATAACTGTTTGTTTATTATGGACTGGATGCGCAACTGGATCTTCGCTGTTCGTTTTGATGAGCAGGAAAACTATCAACGTATGGAAGCATTTATGCCGCTGACAGGAGATTTTAGAAGACCGATTGATATGGACATAACACCTGAAGGAGTAATGTATGTGTTGGAATACGGCACTGTTTACGGTGCAGATAATGATGATGCAAGATTAGTGCTTGTAGATTTTAATGGCGGCAACAGGGCACCCGTTGCAAAAATTAACGCCAATGACAGCATCGGTCTTGCTCCATTAAAAGTTAGTTTCAACAGCAACAAAACTATTGATTATGATGAAGATGACCAATTGAAATACGAATGGACTTTCGAAGGAAATAAAGTGGGTGCTACAGAAGCAAATCCAACTTACACTTTTCAAAACAAAGGGGTGTTTAAAGTAACATTGAAAGTAACCGATCCTTCAGGTTTAAGCTCTGTTGACAACTTTGAAATAAAAGCAGGCAATACTTTGCCGGAAGTTGCCATCAGCACCACAAGCAATAGTTCATTTTACTTTGGTGATGAAAAACTTGACTATAGTGTAGAAGTAAAGGATAACGAAGAAACTACAATCGATCCACAAAAAATAAATGTGAAACTGGAGTATCTGCCAAAGGATGCAGGCACCTGGAAAATAGTAAACGGTCGTAATGTGTTTACCAGCCCTGGTAACACCATGATACAATCAGCCGATTGTAAAGCCTGCCACCAGGTTGATAATTATGTGTTGGGGCCTTCGTTTATCGACATCGCCAAACGTTACCAAAATAAACCGGAGGTCGTTTCAAAACTTGCCAGTAAAATTATTACCGGCGGCACGGGTGTTTGGGGCAGCACGCATTACATGACGGCACATCCACAGTTAAGTAAAGAAAATGCTGCAACGATAGTGAAATATATTCTTTCACTGAAAGAAGAAAAAACCGTTGACAGCCTGCCCGCAAACGGAAGCGTATCCATTAACCCACCTGCAGGAAAACAGGAAGGTAGTTTTGTATTGTCTGCTGCTTATACGGACAACGGCAATGGCGTAGTGCCATTGACTACCAGCAAACAGTTGGTATTAAGGCAACCCACATTACAGGCGCAGGATGCAGATAAGATTAGCGGTTTAGAACGGTACGACAACAAGCTTGGTGCCATGAAGAGCGGAGCCTATTTTGTATTTAAAGGGATAAACCTGACGGTTATCAAAAGGGTAATGTATAACTATGCTGCAAAAGACAATGCCGGTACAATTGAAATACATGCAGATTCAGTAAATGGGGCAGTTATCAGCACACTTAATTACCTACCAACAGGCGACTGGACTAAGATGAAACAAGCAACAACAACCATCACCGATCCCGGTGGAATACACAATCTTTATTTTGTGTTTAAAAAAGAAGGAACGGTGGTAGGGCAGGGGCTTTGTTTAGTAGATTGGATAAGATTTGGGAAATAAATTTAATTACAATTCGAGCAGGTGCAATAGCCGGTAGTCATCGGTTGTTGCACCTGTTTGTCTATGTTTTTTGGAATAGCCTGTTATGTATCACAATTCTTTTTAATTCATACCTCTTTTTTGTGTTCACATAAATTACTTACTTTTGACGTTAGTAACAGCAGCAGTATGATAATTTCATTCGATAATTCGGATACAGAAAAAATTTGGAATGGAACCAGGGTTAAAAAATTGCCGGCCAAAATTCAGAACATTGGAAGAAGCAAATTAAGAATGCTTAATAATTCTGTTGACCTTGCAGATTTGAAAATTCCACCTGCCAACAGGCTTGAAAAGCTATCTGGAAAATTGAAAGATTTTTATAGTATTAGGATAAATGATCAATGGAGAATAATATTTAGATGGAATTCAGGTAATGCTGTTGAAGTTGAAATAATTGATTATCATTAAAAAAAATAAAAATGGCAAAGCTTAAAAATATACATCCCGGCGAAGTGCTTCTTAACGAGTTTCTTTTACCATTGAATATTTCTGCATATAGGCTTGCAAAGGATGTTGAAATACCTCAAACACGCATTTCCGAAATCATAAAGGGTAATCGACGAATTACTGCCGATACTGCGCTGAGATTCAGCAGGTATTTTGGAAACTCAGCAAAATTTTGGCTTGGCATGCAAGATGATTTTGATATTGAAGAAGAGCTTGCCAACAAAAGTTCTTCAATTCAATCTATCAAAACATTCGGTTCTAAAGTAGCATAGTGTCGCCTTAGATGTGGTGTTGCCTTAATAACATTCTTCACGCCAATTAATTTGCATTAACAAATCAAAGCCCAGTTGACTTTTCCATTGCTTCGGTGTAACGTGTACCTGTTATTTCTATTTGAACGGATGCATTTTCAATTTCCAGTAGCTCGTCTTTTGTTAACTTTATCGAAGCTGCACCATTATTTTCAGTCAACCGGATGCAATTTTGTAGTACCGGGTATAGGAACGATCCATGGCTTTTGCGCCAGCACCCATGCCAATGCAATTTGGGCAGGAGTGGCATGTCTTTTTTCAGCAAATTGATTAAGTTAATCTAACAGCACTTTATTGGCGGTACGGGCTTCTTCTGTATATCTTGGCAGGGTATTGCGAATGTCGCCTTCAGTAAATTGAGTGGTTTCATCAATTTTACCAGCTAAAAATCCTTTGCCCAATGGGCTAAAGGCAACCAGCCCAATGCCGAGTTCTTCAATGGTGGGAATGATCTCTTTTTCATGCTGCCTCGTCCACATGGAGTATTCACTTTGCAACGCTGTAACGGTTTGCACGGCATGTGCCTTGCGGATTGTGCCTGCACCGGCTTCAGACAATCCAAAGTATTTTACTTTGCCTTCTTTGATCAATTCTTTTACAACACCCGCTACCATCTTCAATGGGCACATTAGGGTCTACACGATGCTGGAACAACAAATCAATTGCCTCAACCTGTAATCTTTTCAGTGATCTTTCTACTATCTTTTTAATATTTTTAGGATCACTGGTTACGCCAGCCATTTTTCCATCCTGTATATTGAATCCAAATTTGGTAGCAATCGTCACTTCGTTACGAAAAGGTTTCAGCGCTTCACCCACCAGCTCTTCATTAGTGAAAGGGCCATACACTTCTGCGGTATCAAAAAAAGTAACGCCTTCTTCTACTGCTTTATGTATCAGTTTAATCATTTGTTTTTTA
>JBGSIG010000098.1:0-3458 GCA_041742655.1 Ferruginibacter sp.
CCACACCAATCCAGGTCTTCATACCTGGGCATCCACCCAAGCGGGCTTTCAACAGAAGAAGCATGTCCCTTTAATCGTTGTACAATCCAGATTAATACCCGGATATTTTCGCCAAAACCCGGCCATAAAAATTTTCCGTTCTCATCTTTTCTAAACCAATTAACACCAAATATTCTTGGGGCATTCGGAAGATCTCTGCCAAACTGCAACCAATGGTTTACGTAATCACCAATATGGTAGCCCATAAATGGCAACATTGCAAAAGGATCTCTTCTTACCTTACCAACTTCGCCAAATGCAGCAGCAGTTGTTTCGCTGCCCATGGTAGAGGCAAGGTAAACCCCAAAGTTCCAGTTAAAAGATTGATACACTAAAGGAATAGCGGTACTTCTTCTTCCTCCAAAAATAAATCCATCAATTTGTACGCCCTTAGGGTCGTCCCATTTATCATCTACTGCCGGATTTTGATTAGCAGGTGCTGTAAATCTTGAATTGGCATGTGCTGCAGGTTTGTCACTTTTGACATTCCAGGGATTGCCATGCCAGTCTGTTAATCCTTCCGGAACTTCTCTGGTCATACCCTCCCACCAAACATCTTTGTCAGCAGTAATAGCCACATTGGTAAAAATAGTATTTGCCTTAATGCTTTCCATCGCATTAGGATTGGTTTTATAATTGGTGCCAGGGGCCACTCCAAAATAACCAGACTCAGGATTGATGGCACGTAAATGTCCATCACTTGTTTTATGTATCCATGCTATATCATCACCTACAGTGGTAATCTTCCAACCTTCAAATTCTTTAGGTGGAATAAGCATCGCAAAATTTGTTTTACCGCAAGCACTCGGAAATGCTGCAGCCAAATAAGTTTTTTGTTTGTCAGGAGATTCTACTCCCATTATCAACATGTGTTCTGCAAGCCATCCTTCCTCACGCCCCATTACAGATGCAATGCGCAATGCGAAACATTTTTTACCCATCAATGCATTGCCTCCATAGCCACTGCCATATGATATGATAGAACGCTCTTCCGGAAAATGTGAAATATATTTTACTTCGGGATTACAAGGCCATTTACTTTCTTGCCTGCCATCTACAATCGGATCACCTACTGTATGCAGGCATTTTACAAAACTGTTTTTAGGAATGTACTTTAATACATTTTCGCCCATTCTTGTCATAATACGCATGTTAACAACAACGTATTCTGAATCAGTAATTTCAACACCATATCTTGAATAAGGTGAACCCAAAGGGCCCATACAAAAAGGAATGACATACATTGTTCTTCCTGCCATACATCCTTCCAGGTGACTGCTTAATATTTTTTTCATTTGTTCAGGCTCCATCCAGTTATTGGTTGGTCCGGCATCATCTTTCCTGCGGGAGCATATAAATGTTTTGTCTTCAACTCTTGCCACATCACTTGGATCGCTGAAACAGGCAAAACTATTGGGCCTTTTTTCAGGGTTCAGCGCAATGAATGTGCCTTTTTTAACCAGGTATTGACAAAGCCCGTCATTCTCTGCCTGTGTACCATCTACCCAGTGAATAGATTTTGGCTCACATAAAGAAGCCACCTCATTCACCCATCTTTCCAGTTCATCTTTTATTGCAATATTTTCTAAAATGAATGCGTTGGTTTGTTGTATCATATTATTTGTTTTGATAAAGAATAATAGTTGATGTTATGCCACAAATTTACTGAATGCATAAAAAAAACAACTGCACTATGTCATGCCCTCGCATGATTTTCATTAAATGGTTTTTTAACGTTCTCTATAATGAATAATGGCAAACCCAAAAACTAAATTATTACCTTGGCTTGTGTCGTCAACTTAATTGCGCTGTATTTGCTAGTTTTTTTATTTTTACTGTCTTAAATTTAAACGATAAACAGCAATAAAAAAACAATTATAATGGAACATAACGCTATCTCAATCCGGCCATTTATCGGAGCTAAAAACTTTGATATCTCCCGAAGTTTTTACCGTGATGTTGGTTTTGAAGAAACAGTTTTATTCCACAACATGTCAGTATTTAAAACAGGGGAATTAGCATTTTATTTGCAGGATGCTTATGTGCAGGATTGGGTAGATAATACAATGATTTTTTTAGACGTTGATAACATTGACCGTTCCTGGAAAGAGCTTTCGGCTTTGGGCCTTACAACTAAATATGAAAATGTAAAATTAACCCCAATCAAAAACTATAATTGGGGCCGGGAATGTTTTATGCACGATCCATCTGGAATACTATGGCACTTTGCACAATTTTCAAAATAAGGCATCTGGATTTTTCTGGCTTTTCTGTACATTTATCTCATGGAACATATTGCGTATTTAAGCAAAGACAAAAAGTTAAAAAAGATAATCGCTTTACAGGACCCATATATTTTAATAAGGCGTAAAAATGTGTACCTCCACTTGTGTAGTTCTATCATGAGCCAGCAATTGAATACAAAAGTGGCTGCTGTTATTTATGCCCGGTTTTTAAATTTATACAAAAACAAAAAGCCCTCGCCTCAGCAAATTATTGATACCCCTTTTGAAACATTGCGCAGCATTGGCTTATCAAATGCAAAAACCCAGTACGTTCAAAATGTTTGCAGGTTTTTTTTAGATGAAAAAATTACCGATACAACACTGCATAAAATGAGCAACGAAGAGATCATTAAATACCTGAGCCAAATAAAAGGTGTTGGGCAATGGACGGTGGAAATGATACTGATGTTTACGCTGGGCAGAGAAGATGTTTTTGCACTTGATGATCTGGGTATACAACAAAGCATTGCAAAATTATACAGCCTGGATACAGCCGATAAAAAAGCCCTCAAAGAAAAAATGGTAAGCCTGTCTGCAAAGTGGAGTCCTTACCGCACGTATGCCTGCCGCTATTTATGGGGATGGAAAGACAATGAACCAAAAACTTAAAATAAAATTTCAGCAACAATTTCCTGCAGAAATTTTTTATCGGTTTCATCAAACGCGGCCAACTTTTCACTATCTACATCCAGCACACCAATCACTTCATTATTTCGTGTTATGGGTATTACGATTTCTGACAAAGACAAACTACTGCAAGCGATATGACCTGCAAATTTTCTAACATCAGGCACTATTAAAGTTTGTGCCTGTTGCCAGCTACTGCCACAAACACCGCGGCCTTTTTGTATGCGGGTGCAGGCAACGGGGCCCTGGAAAGGCCCTAATACCAAGTCATTATTTTTAACTAAATAAAAGCCAACCCAAAACCAGCCAAACTGTTCCTTTAGCGCTGCAGCAATATTTGCAAGGTTGGCAATTAAATCCGGCTCACCTTCTATCAACGCTTTTATTTGCGGAATAATGGTGTCATACATCTCTGTTTTGGTACCCGTAGCTATTTGTAGATCGTCTGCCATTTTGTAAAAGAAATTAGAATATTATGGCAAAGAATTCCTTCATGTCATTCCATGA
>JBGSIG010000099.1:0-1793 GCA_041742655.1 Ferruginibacter sp.
CATACTTGCATGCTCAAATTGCGTAAATGCCTTTGTTAGCAGCTTTCGGGATCAATATTACAAATTGTATTAATTATTTCCTTTTGTACTTTTTTATTTATTCAATTTAAAAAGTAATGAAAATCGCAACATTAATTTCCAGAATTATTCTTGGTCTTATTTATTTGGTTTTTGGTCTCGATTATTTTTTTCAATTTATACCCTATCAACCAAATCACACGGGCAGGGTAGCGGCTTTTAAAGCAGGACTTATGGGCGTTGGATATTTTTACCCAATGATAAAATCGATTCAGATAGTCGGGGGTATTTCATTGTTAATTAATAGCTATGCCCCTTTTTTTGCAGTTGTATTATTTCCCATTAGTTTAAATGTATTTCTGTACCACACTATTTTGGTTCCCTCTGGTTGGTTAATGGGAGTTTTATTAGTTGTGCCTAACTTGTTTTTGGGTTATGCTTATCGAAAATACTATAATGGTATGTTTGTAAGAAAGCCCAATTTATAGCACCTGAATTTTTTTGCCTCCGCAGGTGTTGCCTTTTCAAACTTAAAAAGACATTTCTATATCCTAACGCCCCCGTCTGGTCTCCGACCAACGGGAAATTAACGCCCTTGTATGTTCGGTGAAATGTGTCAGCATTTAGAGATAACAGATTCCTTCAAAATAAAATTTTGGGGACGAATACTGCTTTTTGCATGGTGGTGCTTTAGAGAAAAAATAATTGTAGAACTTTATAGATGTTTGCCGCTGTTCGGAGACCAGGCGGAGGCGACTTATGAGGTGGCAGTGGGCTTGCGGATCGATTTAAACAACACCTACCGGGACGAGAAAATTTTCTCAACCCCTTATATTGTCTTTTTCAAATTTAAAACATCTTACTATCCAGAACGCCCCGGTCTGGTCTTCGACCAACGGGAACCTCACGCCCACTTTCATTTTCGGTGAAATGTATCCGCATTTTAAAATCAAAGGTTCCTTTATAATAATATTGGGGAATAAATTATCTTTTGCATGATAGTGATTTAGAGAAAAATAATCATGGAACCTTATAAATGTTTACCGCTGGTCTGAGACCAGGCGGAGGCGACTAATGGGTGCAGCAGTGGGCTTGCGGATTGATAAACGGAACACCCACAGGGGCAGAATTGCCAATGCTCGTAAATGATCTAGGCCGTATAATTTTTGTTGAATATTTTTGTCCAATTTAATTTCTCAAGTTTGTCGTTTGTTAATTTGTCCTGTCTGTCTTTGTCTTTGCGGTGTTTGGTAAACTTGAAAAGTTGAAACACGGCTTCCGTCCAGCTTTTGCAAATACCCGTGTTGGGCGTTCGTGCATGTAATTTTAAGGCAAGTTTGCTTTTTTACAAATAGCTTCCTTTAATAGGTCTTTGCCCTGTCTAGGATAATAGCCCTTATTAGTAACACTAAATTATTCATATCTCCAAAGTCCATTACTTCAACGGGTGAATGGGAGTAACGTCCAGGCCATGACAATGGAACTGATGGTATATCATATTTTAAAAATGCCTGTCCATCTGTCCCTCCTGCTGTCATTCCATACTGTGTCTTTATGTTATTTATTTTAGCCAATGATTGCACATAAGTCAAGTTCTCCCTGCTTACAAAATTGATACTTTCCAATACCCTGATTACTGCACCGTTTCCAAGTGGGCAATTGGCAAATATTTTTGGGTCAATCGGGTCGTCTGAAGATACATAGGTATCAATGGGATAAACGATACTAATATCCTGTAGATTCTTTGCCGCAAAGGTGGCGCCTGTCAATCCAGT
>JBGSIG010000100.1:0-4384 GCA_041742655.1 Ferruginibacter sp.
ACACTACTTTGCACTTTTTGCTATTGCTGCTGTTTTATTCCTGATAACATTAGCCATCAACCTGCTGGGTGAATATTTTACTAACCGTTTAAGAAAATACCAGGCATGAAAAAGAAAGTATTGTATTTTTTTAATTGGATGATACTAATAGGCAGTACTATTATCGTATGCCTGTTTCTTGGAATTATTCTATTTGATATTTTTTCAAAGGGCCTGCCTTCTGTATCATGGAATTTTATAAGCAAGCTACCTACAGATGGTATGACTAAAGGTGGCATTCTTCCGGCAATTATCGGCACTACCTTACTTACATTTATCACTACAATTTTTTCGGTTCCATTTGGGGTTGCCTGTGCGGTATATCTTAATGAATATGCAAGGCCATCCAATCTTACCAATATCATAAGGGCTTCGATACGTAATTTATCCGGCATCCCTTCCATTATTTATGGTTTGTTTGGACTTGCGTTATTTGTTCAAACTATGCACTTAGGCACTTCTGTTTTATCAGCGGGCTTAACCCTTGGTTTATTATCGTTACCTTATATAATAACTACTACAGAGGAAGCTTTAAAACGAATACCTAACAGCATGAGGGAAGCAACCCTGGCCCTGGGCGCCACCCAGCTTGAAACCATTAAAGATGTTGTTCTTCCAAAAGCATTGCCGGGAATTTTAACCGGTGTTATATTGACGCTATCAAGAGCTGCCGGTGAAACAGCGCCCATATTATTTACAGGTGTAGCATTTTATATTAATGGATTAACAGCATCTGTTAACCAGGAATTTATGGCGTTACCTTATCATTTGTATATGCTCTCCACCCAACATCAATCGATAGAACAGGTAAGGCCATTGGCTTATGCAACTGCCGTGGTATTAATTTTACTGGTTTTTATACTAAATATTGTTGCCTTTTATATAAGGTTTAAACACAGAACACAAGACTAATATGAATGAAATTAAATTATCAGCGCATGAGCTAAACCTGTATTTCGGGAATAAGCAAATTTTGAAAAACATCAATATCAACTTTCCTAAAAACAAGGTGACCTCCTTAATTGGCCCATCGGGTTGTGGGAAATCGACCTTGCTCCGCAGTTTTAACCGCATGCATGATTTAACAACTGATGCAAGGATAAAAGGAATTTTAAAATTAGATGACCTGGATATTTATGATAAGCAAAATTCTGTAACAGAAATACGCAAAAGAATTGGAATGGTATTTCAAAAACCAAACCCTTTGCCCAAAAGCATTTACGAAAACCTTTCTTATGCTATGAACCTTCATAAATTTCCAAAAAATGAAATTCCTCAGTTAATTGAATCGGCATTAAAAGAAAGTTATTTATGGGATGAGGTGAAAGATGAATTAAAAAAACCTGCGGTAAAATTATCCGGGGGGCAGCAACAAAGGTTGTGCATTGCGAGAACGGTGGTGCTGAGGCCGGAAGTAATTTTAATGGATGAACCCTGCTCAGCTCTGGACCCTATCAGCAGCCACAAAATAGAAGAACTTATCCTGAGCCTTAAAAATAACTATACCATTATTATTGTTACCCACAATATGCAACAGGCACAACGCATCTCAGACAAAGTTGCATTTATGTATCTGGGTGAACTGATAGAATTTGACTCTTGTGAAAATATTTTCAAGAACCCTCAGAAGGAATTAACAAAAAACTATGTTAGTGGGCACTTTGGATAAAGCTTTCGTAAATAATATTGATGCTATCAAAATAATTTAGAAAAAATAATGTTTATAATTTCCACTGCAATTAACGCAATCACAATCAGTTCAAGTGTGCCGCTGTGAGAATGTTGATTGATGTCTTTGAGTATCTCAAGGTTTTCTCTTACAGTACTTAAACTATCCTACAGGCTGTTATGCCGTAGTTTAATATCCAGTTCCCTGCTTAGGTCAGTATTGATCACGTTTAAGTGTTCATCGTTCCATGTAAGATTGGGACTGTCAAAAATTAATATGTTCTGAGTAATTTTATTTTAAGATTGAGTAATCTCCCAATATATTTCAAGAGCCATATATAACGGGTTGAAAAATTATGGCTAAAGCAGGACACTGGGTATAGACGCTCCTGCTTTCCAGCACTTCATCTCCAAAATCAAATGCGAGAAAAATAAAGAGAAAGGAAAGAAATCGGTACACAATTGCTGTAGATTTTTTTTGGATAGTGTTAATAGCAACTAGATAAAGCATTAGAAAATAAAATAAATTAATATTTTGATAATGTGTCATCCCTTTAAGTTTAAACAGATTATTATTTCTTTTAAGGATGAAAAAATCTACAGTCCCATACACAATGCTTACGCGTTACTTTAACCGCGACCTAAGCTGGTTGGGTTTCAATCAAAGAGTTTTGGAAGAAAGTCTCGATCCCTTACTTCCTGTTTACGAAAAAATCAAATTCATAGCCATCCACGCTGCTAACCTTGATGAGTTTTACAGGGTAAGGGTATCGCATTTAGAAACGCTGGATAAACTGGGAAGTATAAACGAAGAGGAACATTTATCATTTAAACAGATTCTTGCTGCTGTTCGTAAAGAAGCATTGAAACAGGCTACCTACCTGAGAACTATCATGCTAAAAACCATCATTCCTGAACTGAAAAAGAACAAAGTATTACTTTACCTGAGCGATGAAGAAGTTAATCCAAAGCATTTGGAGTTTATACAGGAATATTTTAGTACCCATGTAGTTTCATTTTTGCAACCCGTATGGCTCAACCAGGAAAATGTGCCATTCCTTGAAGACAGGGTGTTGTATTTCATTTGCCAGGTTTCTCAGAAAGGGCAACCCGATCAGTTGATACTTGTAAATATACCAAGCAAGGATTTATCGAGGTTTGTAACACTTCCACCTATCGGTAAAAAAAATTACATCATTTACCTGGATGATATTATTAGAATTGGCAGCAGGAGACTGTTACAGAACTATACTGTAAAGGGTATTTATTCCATAAAGCTTAACCGGGATGCTGGTTTAAATCTAGATGAAGATTCCGGGGAAATTGCGGCCCAGATGAAGCTTAGCCTTCAACAGCGTGCATTAGGTGAACCCTCTCGTTTTCAATACGATTCCAATATGCCAAAAACCATTGTGGCTTTATGCGAACAATATTTTAAACTGGAAAAGGAAGAAATGAATGCAACAGGAAGATATCAGCAGATGAGTGATTTTTTTGGGTTTCCTAACCCGGTAAAGACTCTACCCGAACAGTTAAAATGGAAGCCGTTGAAGCATAAAGACCTTGCCTCCTATCGTCATTATTTTGAAGCATTGGATCAAAAAGATTTCATGTTGCATTTTCCCTACCAGTCTTATGACCATGTGCTTATTTTTTTTAACCAGGCAGTGCTTGACCCGTATGTTACTGAAATTATGGCTACATTTTATAGGGTAGCATCCGATTCGCATATTGTAAATGCACTGATAAGTGCTTCAAAAAATGGCAAAAAAGTAAAAGCTTTTGTAGAAGTGAAAGCAAGATTTGATGAAGCCAATAACCTGTTATGGGCAGAGAAAATGATGGAGGCCGGTGTAGAAATTTCCTATAGTCTTCCTGATATAAAAGTACATGCAAAAACAGCATTAATTACACGTGTTAGAAATGGCGTTAGTAAGACATACGGCTTCTATGGCACCGGCAATTTTAATGAAAAAACTGCGGGTATTTATTCTGACATTGGTTTATTTACCTCTAACTCCGAAATGAATGAGGAACTGAAAAAGGTATTCCATTTTTTGTATAACCAGGAGCAACCCGGAAATTTTAAACATCTTTTGGTTTCACAATTCAATATTATTGATGCGTTTAAGAATTTGATCAAAGACGAAATAGAGCAGGTAAATCAAGGCAGAGAAGGAAAGATTGTAATTAAACTAAATAACCTGGAGGATACTGAAATGATTGAGGCATTGTATGAAGCATCCAATGCAGGAGTAAAAATAGATCTCATTGTAAGAAGCATTTGCCGTTTAAGGCCCGGGGTAAAGGGTATGAGTGAAAACATCAGGCTGGTAAGGGTTGTAGGCAGGTATCTTGAGCATTGCCGTGTTTTTATTTTTCACAACAATGGGCAGAAAAAAGTCTATTTAGGATCGGCCGATTGGATGACAAGAAATCTGCGTTCAAGAGTTGAAGTAGTTTTCCCGGTTTATGATGAAGGTTGTAAAAAGGAAATTTTCCAATTTATAAAAACCCAGTTAACACCTTATCAAAAAACAAGTGAGTTAAACCAGCATTTACAGTCAAGGAGGTTTGAAGCAAATGAAATTAAGGGCCACGATGCACAGGAGGCATTTTATCAGTTTATCAATAAAAAAAAATGAAACAGAAACGAAAAAAATACATAAGCCTGCGG
>JBGSIG010000101.1:0-2823 GCA_041742655.1 Ferruginibacter sp.
GCGGATGTGTATGACCGATGGATATAACGGCATGGCCGCCATAAAGGTCTAAATATTTTTGATCTCTATTATCCCAAACATAAGAGCCGGCAGCTTTTACAATGGTGATGTCGTTTAATGGATATACGTCGAAAAGGTTCATTATCTGTTGAAGTATTATTGAATTAAAAAATATGAATTAAAAATGCCTGGCCCTTTAATTATCGTCGCACACATTTATTACTGCTAACAAATAACGTAAAATCGTGTGCCTTTTTCCAAACTTTTAAATCTTTAAAATTTTGCATAACATTTAATTTACAACTCAAGACACTTATCACTAATCCCGCCCCAACTAAAATCCAATCGCTTTCAATTTCAATCCTGTTGTTTCATCAATACCAAACAGCAGGTTCATATTTTGCACAGCCTGTCCACTGGCGCCTTTCAATAAATTATCAATAGCAGAATGAACGACCAATTTGCTGCCTATCTTTTCCAGTTGAATAACGCACTTGTTGGTATTAACAACCTGCTTTAAAAAAATTGGCACTTTGCTGATTGTTACAAAAGGGTGCGCCGCATAGAAACTATCAAATAATACAGTTAATTCTTCAATACTAAGATCACATTTTAAAGTAGAGCTAATAAATATGCCCCTGGCAAAATCCCCCCGCCACGGAACAAAACTTATTTCAATATCGTTGCTGGTTTGCAATTGTAGTAACGATTGCCCTATTTCGGCCAGGTGTTGATGTTCTAAAGTTTTGTAGGCTTGTATATTGTTTGCACGCCAGCTAAAATGGCTGGTAGCACTTAACGATTGTCCTGCACCGGTTGATCCCGTAATGCCTGTTGTATATACCTCATCCAACAATCCAGCTTTTGCCAATGGTAATAACCCAAGTTGTATAGCTGTGGCAAAACATCCAGGGTTGGCAATATTTTTTGCAGCACGTATAGCTTCCCTGTTTAATTCAGGAAGGCCGTAAGTGAAAGTTCTATTGCCTGCAACAGCCTTATTTGCAAGCCTGAAATCCTGGCTAAGATCAATTATTTTTATTTCCTCACCAATGGTATTAGCAGCTAAAAATTTTGCAGCATCGCCGTGGCCTACACATAAAAAAAGAACATCGATGTCACCACTCAATTCGTTACTAAAAACTAAATCTGTTTCGCCAATTAAGTCTGCATGTATTTTAGTAACAGGGTTGCCTGCATTACTATTGCTAAGAATAAAACCAATATTTACATGAGGATGATTTATCAGCAACCGAAGCAGTTCGCCGCCGGTATAACCAGCGCCACCTACAATGCCCACTTTTATTTTATTTACCATCATTGGCTTCTTTTACTTTGTGATAAATAGAAGTTTGGTTGCCAAATATTTTACTAAAGCCCCTTACATCTTCACCGGTAAAGCCTGTGTTCATTTCGCCATATTTCCCAAACTTATCGCTCATTAAGTCATAGTCAGATTCTATACCAATAATTTGAAAACGATAAGGCAGTAATTGCACAAATACTTTTCCTGTTACGTTTTGCTGACTGCTTTCAAAATAGGCTTCAATGTCCCTCATCACCGGATCCATTACCTGGCCTTCGTGTAACCAGTTGCCATAAAACAATGCCAACTGATCTTTCCAGCTCAATTGCCATTTTGTAAGTACGTGCTTTTCTAAAGCATGATGTGCCTTTAATATGATGATAGGTGCCGCGGCCTCAAAACCAACACGGCCTTTAATGCCTATAATGGTATCGCCCACATGTATATCTCTACCGATGCCATATTCGCCTGCGATAGACTGCAAATATTGAATGGCTTCTGTAGGATGATTGAAACTTTTTTCATTTACAGTGGTCAATTCGCCTTTGTCAAAACCTAATTGTACTTCCTGGGCCGTAGTGTTTGTAACCTGTGTAGGCCATGCCTCCTCTGGTAAAATACCTTTACTTTTCAACGTTTCTTTGCCCCCAACACTGGTGCCCCACAAACCTTTATTGATAGAATAAACAGCTTTTTCGAAATTCATCTCCACCCCCTTTTCCTTGAGGTAGTTTATTTCATCTTCACGGCTCAGTTTTAGATCCCTAATGGGAGTAATAATTTCTACACCTGGAATCAGAATATGAAATATCATATCAAAACGCACCTGGTCGTTTCCTGCGCCGGTACTGCCGTGCGCCACCGCATCGGCATTTAAAGTTTTGGTATGCGCCGCTATATGCAATGCCTGGCTTAATCTTTCTGCACTCACGCTTAAAGGGTAGGTATTATTTTTCAGGCAATTACCAAACACTAAATACTTGATAATAGTATCATAGTAATCTTTAACTGCATCGATGGTAGTATGCGTTTTTACGCCAAGTGCGTAGGCATGCGCTTCAATTGTTTTCAACTCTTCTGGTGAAAACCCTCCGGTATTTACAATTACGGAATGTACCTCATAACCCTTATCGATGGTTAGATATTTTACGCAAAATGAAGTATCCAATCCTCCACTAAATCCTAAAACAATTTTTTTCATTTTATACTATTTGTTTTAAATGGTGAAGATGGTGAGCTACATAATCTTTTGCAAGAAACTCTATTGTATGAAACTCATCCTTTTCTTTAGCCGTGTTGCACACCAGGTGATATTTGTCAACCGGTATGTTTTGCAGTACAACACAAATGTGTTTATTAAGCAATTGCCAAAGTAATATTAAATCACTGCTGTTATAATGCTGATAGTTTTGTACACCTACCCAAACATTTTGGTCGTAAATAATACGTGGAGCTGTTTGATATTGTACTGCGACAAAACGACGAATATTATTTTGAGCAGAATCGACAAGGTGTCC
>JBGSIG010000102.1:0-2757 GCA_041742655.1 Ferruginibacter sp.
ATTGTTATTCCGTCAAGCCACACTTGCACAAAACCCAATGTTGCCTGCAGGTTTGTTTTAGGGACGTCGATATTTAATCACACCGTCATTACCGATCCGTCTGGTAGAGTCAACACATGATAATATAAGTTCGCTTTTCGTCAGATGAACTACTTTAAAAATTGTTCGTCCAATATTCGTCCAAGAATCTGGAACTAACGATCGATAAGAATCAGGAAATAAAACCAACCGCTCGTTTGTTGATCCTCTCCATGTGCCTTTTTCATCCCCACCAGTATGCCACCCAGGAATATTGGATTCTTTATTGTCGTAACCTTTTATTAGATAAGTTGAATCACTTAACAAAGTTAAATCACCAGCATCCGTAGCATTAATAGAGATACTATCAATATTCTTATAGTAAGTATTAGGCTCAATTTTCCAATGGCCGACTATATTTGGCTCTTTGCATGACGCCAAAAGAAAAACAATAAATAAGAATTTCGTTATGTTGATCATTTCGGTAAACTTGCAGGCAACTCGTTTATTTACGCAAGTCCGTGCGTTAAATATTTGTAAACGAATATAAGTATTTGTCCCCGGTAAAATGACCTTGTAGAAAGCCAGCAATAAAAAAAGCCAATCCCAAAATTTAGCCTTCAAAAAAATACTTCAATTATTCATGCATCCTTACCATGTAAGGCTTCTTACAGCATCGTCTTTCCAACACATTTGTGCGTTGGCAGCGGACCTTGCGTTGAACATTCATTTTCGCAACGTTTTCCCGTGCAGGAGACATGCCGGGAACGGGGCTGCCAATGCCCATAAAAATTTTCGCTCATAATACTGGTATTAGCTAATTATCAAAATTTGTATCAAAGCTGGAAAGTGATTTTTGTCGCTTTTTTTTCAACACTCTCCCAACTTCAATCCCTGTGGGTTTTTAAAGTATGCGTTTTCAATAAAAAAGATATCCTTGAAACCATGACATTTAGGGTATGCGTCAGTAAGCCAATGAATGTATCTTGAACAACAGGCAGGACGAAAATACACTCTTTCAATAATTAAACATACTTCTCTACCTTTAATTGAATCAAAAAAAACAGTTGATTGTAAAAATATTTGCAGCAAAAAAATATACTATGTCTCTAAAAGAAAAATATGGCCCACTGGCTTTGGTAGCAGGAGCATCGGAAGGATTGGGAGCAGCCTATGCCACTTATTTGGCTGCAGCAGGAATGGATTTAATATTAGTTGCCAGGCGCAAAGAACCTTTAGATCCATTGGCTGCTTTATTACGTAATCAACATCAAATTAAAGTGAGTTGCATTTGCTACGACCTTTCAGATGACAATGCTGCTGAGCAATTGCAGCAGGCATTGTCGGGCATGGAAATTAATTTGTTGGTATACAATGCAGCCCTTTCTTACATTGGGCCTTTTGAGAAAAATAGCCTGGAGCATCACAACCAAATTGCAAAGGCCAATATGATAACACCCATGAACCTGGTACAGGTTTTTGGAGAAGCGATGCTAAAAAAAAGCAAGGGCGCCATTGTACTAATGGCGTCTTTAGCCGGTTTCCAGGGCAGTGGTTTTTTAGCGGCTTATGCTGCAACCAAAGCGTTTAACCGGGTGCTGGCAGAAAGCTTATGGTACGAATGGAAAAACAGGGGTGTGGATGTTATTGGCTGTTGTGCAGGTGCTACTGCAACGCCTAATTTTATAAAAACCAATCCTGAAAAAGCGAACTTCTTTGCCCCCAGGGTACAAAGTCCGGACGAAGTGGTTCAAGAGTGCTTTAAAAAATTAGGAAAGCAACCTTCGTTTGTTACTGGCACTGGTAATAAGGTGGCCAGCTTTATAATGCAAAAATTAATGCCGCGAAAAATGGCCATCATCATTATGGGCGATACTACCCGTAAAATGTATCGTTTATAAGCTGCTCAATAGATGTAAGGGATAATCCGGTAAGGAACTTTGTTTACATATTGCTCCCAGAGTGGCCCATATTTTTGGGCACAACGTGTATCATCAGCAGCCTGGCGGGGAAACAACAATGCAACATAATAAAGCGGGTAAAGCCATGGCCAAATTAAAAAAGGATGGCCCACACAAAGCACTATACCGGTAGCCATTAATATTTCTCCTAAATAATTAATATGCCTGCTCAGTCCCCAAAAACCATTTACGAGTAAAGTTTTATTTCCATCAGTTATTGTTTCAGGTTTAATACCGAGGAATTTTTTTGTGGGATGCTTCTTAAAAAAATATTTCTGCATATTAGCTCCACGGGCTAAACTCCACCCGGTAAAAAATATCATTGCATACAAAAGCAATAAATAATTGGGGGTATTGGCAGCGGGAAAATCAACAGTTGACCATAATGGGATGGAATAAAAATAGGGATAAAAGGCGATGCAGCCCCATCCCAATTTAAAGCCCACTCTTTCTGCAAAAAGATCATACGTATACAAATGCACTTCTTCGAATGTAAGATAATCTACTACAAAAAAACTTAACAACCCTGCAGAAAGAAAGATTCCAGAAGATGCCGCTGCTCCATACAATAAATAATGGTGCGAAGCAAAACTTAGTACGTTTAATTCCAGCATCGTAGCGCCTATTAAATATAGCCACATCTTTGCATCAATTCTTCCTCCCCATAGTTGCGGATTTGCAAGTCGCCCTAAATAGAAATCAGCAAAAAAAGATTTTTTTACGGCGGCATTGGGCACTACAATCGCTAATGAAAATATCAAACCAAAACAAACAGCAC
>JBGSIG010000103.1:0-2035 GCA_041742655.1 Ferruginibacter sp.
CTAAGTCCGTGCAACTTGGCTTTATGATAACGCATGAAAAAATTAAAAGCAAGGATCTTACCTGGCGTACAGGAATATTGTATAACCAGGAATTTTTTGGCCCATACATAACACCCATTCTTTATTTAGACTGGAATATCACCCGCAAACTGAAATTTACCGGTATGCTTCCTGTGTATGGAAAACTATATGTGGAGCCATCGGAAAAATTTACGACTGGATTAAATTTCAATGGCCTTACTACTTCCTATAGGATTAACGAAAATGGATATGAAAATTATTATGTTGAACGACAAAGCATTGACCTTTCATTATTTGGAACTTTTAAAGTAGGGAAGGATTTGTTTATTGAAGGGCGGGCTGGATACTCTTTAACTAAAGATTATGCGCTGTATGCCGAAAACCAAAAGGTAGACCTGGCTTTTCCTTTATTTTATATTGGCGACAATAGGGTAAGGTCAAATGGCACTTATGCCGGAAGCCCATTTGTGCAATTAAGGATGCTCTATAGCGTCCCGATAAAATAGCGTGCATAATTTACTGTCGCCGTTCCAGGCCCCATCAATAGTTGGTTATTTGAAAATAATTGTAATTACGATTATATCTTGCGAGGTCTGCAACGGTATTAGTACAGCCAAATAAATAATGAGGCACATATAAAAATTGTAGTAACAAAACTTGTGTTCACACCTTGTATTGCCCCGCCGAAATAGCGGTAATGTTATATCATGTTATGCTTTTTTTATGCCCGTTAGGAACATAATAGTCAGCAGTACGAATAGTAGAAAGAAATTAAATTCTACACTATTTCTGCCACCGTCTGCCACAAACCAGCCTTCTTTGAAATGAACGATTTCCGCAACTGGTGATTACTACCTGTAAATGTTATTCATCGTCTTCATCCATCTCAAGCAATAAATTGGCAATTAAAGCCGTCCACCCTGTTTGGTGGCTGGCACCCAATCCCTGGCCGGTATCGCCGTGAAAAAATTCATAGAAGAGGTGATGTTCTTTGAAATGTTCTTCTGCCCATTGTGGCTGATTGCGGGAATGATACTGAAACTTTCCGGCATCATTCTTTTCAAATATTTTTAAGAGCCGTTTGGTAAGTTGATTGGCAATTTGTTTCAGCGTAAGCTTTACACCAGATCCAGCCGGAAATTCGTACGTGTATGCGTCACCGTAATACTCATAATATTTGCGAAGAGAATGGATGATTAAATAATTTAAAGGGAACCAAATAGGGCCCCGCCAGTTGCTATTGCCGCCAAACATAGAACTGGAACTTTCCCCGGGTTCATATTGTATCATATAATTGCTGCCGTGGTATCCAAATACATAAGGTTCATCCTGGTGAACTTTTGACAATGACCTGATGCCATAGTCAGATAAAAATTCTGCCTCATCTAACAACCGTTTTAATAGTTGTTCAAGCCGGTCGCCCACCATGATGGCAAATAAAAAATTACCATCCTTATTCTTTTTCTCAATGTCGGAAATAACACGGGTTAAATCGGGCCTTGTAAGTTTTATCACCTGCAGGCGGGTATTGAACTGGCGTAATTTTTCAAAAATATCTTTGTGCATAATTTCAACCGCCAACAAAGGAATGATGCCCACGAGTGAACGGATTCTTAAGCGCTGGCTTTTACCATCTTCAAATTGAATGGCGTCGTAGTAAAATGCATCCTTGTCATCCCAAAGCGAAATGTCCTTTTTTCCTATATGATGCATGGCCCATCCAATATTTAAAAAGTGCCTGAAAAATTTGGCAGCAGATTCTTCGTAAGCCTGGTTGTGCTCCGCCAATTCAAGCGACATGCGCAACATATTAATGGCGTACATGGCCATCCAACTGGTGGCATCTGCCTGCTGTAATTTTTTTATTCCCGGCGGCATGTGGTTTCTGTCAAATACCCCAATATTATCCAGACCAAGAAAGCCGCCTTCAAAAATATCTGTGCCATTGGCATCTTTTTGATTTACCCACCAGGTGAAATTCATCAATAGTTTTTGGAAAGACCTTTCAAGGAAG
>JBGSIG010000104.1:0-4215 GCA_041742655.1 Ferruginibacter sp.
AGTTAAAATAGGTTTGAAAATTTTCTTTGTTCTTAAATTGTTTAAAGAACCCCTTGGGAAATAAATCCTCTTTTGTGTTTTTTGGTTGCATAATGTGTATGTTTTAAAGATAATAAAAATTATCCTGTCAGCCCCTGCGCCTTCGTTTCGCTACGCTCCACTACGGCGCAGGGGCTGACAGGTACCCTAAAAACTGTTTACACAATATGCTTTATACTACCATCCGTCTGCCACTTTTGCAATTGAGATTTAATATTTTTTATGTCCTGTCCTTCTTGTCCATCTTATTTTTCTTCATTTCTTCCATTTTGTTAAGCTGTTCCGTCGTTAAAATACTTTTTAAATTATTTTTATTTTGTTCTTTCAAGGCCATTAATTGCTCCTTTCTTTGCGTGCGGCTTAGCTGCTCGTTTTCTTTTATTGCTTTTAACTGTGCACGGGTCGCTTTCCTTGCCGAATTTATTTTAGCTACCTGTTCGTCGGACAAGTTTAGATTGGTTTTCATCTTATCCAATCTTTTGGCAGCTTTCGCTTCCTGCTTAGCCAACTTTTGTTTTTTTAACTCGGCCAGTTGGTTTTTTTGTTCAGCAGTCAACAGGCTCATCATTTGTTCTTTCTGTTGTTTGCTTAGCGCTTCTTTTCTATCTCTTGCTTCTCCAACCGTAATAGACTCATTTTTGTTCAGCTCAATCAATTGCTTTTTATAGCTTTCCCGATTAGCTTTCAATTGTTCCTTTTGAGTAGCGCTAAGGTTAAGTTCTTTCATCATCGTTGGCCGATTTTGGTGGCGGTGGTGTGAGTGTTTCATTTTTGTTGTTTCCTGTGCTCCGGCGGTAAACATTAAACTCGCAAAGGCCATTGTGCATATTACTATCTTTTTCATACATTTTATTTTTTATGGTACAGATAGATAGACTGGAACACTTCAGCGAAGTTTAATCTTTAAGTTTAAAATAATGTTAAACAGAAACTTTGATTTATTTACCCTTATTAGCCAATTGGCCGCAAGCTGCATCAATGTCTTTGCCACGGCTTCTTCTAACCCTTACGTTAACACGATTTTTTGCTAGATGATCGGTAAATCGCTGGGTGGCTTCTTCATTGGGCTTGGTAAACTTTGCGCCATCGATAGGATTGTATTCAATAACGTTTACAAGATGGGTAGGAATTTGCCGGTATAGTTTAACCAGCGCTTCAGCATCTTCAATACTATCATTGAGGTCTTTAAATAATATGTATTCTAAGGTGATATCGTTCTTTGTTTTCTCGTAAAAATAATTTAGCGCCTCAACCAATGCAGCAATATTGTTTGTTTCGTTGATTGGCATTATCTCGTTGCGTTTTTTGTCGTCCGCTGCATGTAACGAAAGTGCCAGGTTAAAACGTACTTTGTCATCACCCAGCTGGCGTATCATTTTTGAAACACCCGCGGTGGAAACCGTAATTCTTTTCGGGCTCATCGCCATGCCATCATTGGCTATCAACCTGTCAATGGCTTTTAATACATTTTTATAATTCAGGAGGGGTTCGCCCATGCCCATAAATACTACGTTGGATAATTTTTTGTCGAATGTTTTTTCCGATTGCTGGTTTAGCAATGCTACCTGGTTGTAAATTTCGTCGAAGTCGAGATTTCTTTTTCTGTCCATGGTACCAGTTGCGCAAAACTTACAACTAAGGCTGCAGCCGATTTGAGATGATACACAAGCGGTATTCCTTTTTTCTGTAGGAATCAGCACGCCTTCAATCATGTGGCCATCGAAAGTTTTAAACCTCGATTTAACCGTACCATCACTGCTGAACTGTGTTGTATTTACCGAAAGTGCCGGAAGCTCAAATTTTTCTGCTATTTTCAAACGAAGGTCTTTAGACAGGTCAGTCATCTCATCAAAACTTTGTGCGCCTCTCTTCCATATCCACTCATGTACCTGTTTGGTACGAAATTTCTTTTCGCCAATACTTTCAAAATATTTCACTAATTCTTCCAAACTCAGGTGGCGAATGTTCTGTTTAACTGCTGTCATTTTGCAAAGATACTCTACTGTAGCGGGTTTGAAAAATTGATTAGATAAGTTTCAGTGCAGACACGTGGCTGTGAAGGACATGCAAGGTCAGTTGCTTGAACAGGGCAAAATTTATAATTTATCGAGCGATTTTTTTACCAGTCTGTAATTAACGAAAATAGATAATGCTAATAATAGCATGGCTATTGCCAACACCGTCCAGTTAATAAAATAAGAGAGTTCGTCATTGGCAGGCGTCACAAAATAATGAAAGCCCCAATGCAATAACTGGGTTAGTATTAATGCAGCGATAATAATTACAATGTAAACCGGGACCCATTTTTTTGCAACTGTTTTGCTAAGCCATTGCGGCGAATAGCCAAGCGTTAGCAACAATTGCAGGTTATCCTTACTTTTGGCAATCATTAATTGCAGGTAAAACGAAAATAATACCAGTGCCAATAAAATAACCAATGTGCCAAAACCAGCAAGGCTGCTTACAATTGTTTGCAGTATTCCCTTCACCCTGCCGAATTTTGTTTTGTCCTTATTTACACGATATTGTTCTTGGGCCAGGTAACTCAGCAATTGCGGATTGTTTGCATCTTTAGTTTTAATGAACACCCTGGATGCTTGGGTGTTGTCTACTCCTTCTATTTGTTGGTTTTGAATTTCTAAAAAGTTTTCCGGAACAAGTATACTATTTATCCTGTCGCTGAAGCCAACAATTCTTGCTTTAAATTGTCGGGTGCCGTTATGCCCGTGACAGATTAAAAATATTTGAAGGGTGCTTGCTGTTTTTTCAGAGAGTTGTGGCAAATCCCAACTTGGTGCAAACACATTGTACATTTCTAAAAAATCGGTGGCAAAAATTACCGGTACAATTTCATCTCCCGGCTGCCAAACAAAACTTTCAGGCACTGTATCAATAAAATTTGTGTTCAAAGCTTCTACAAAAAGATCCGTGCTAAACGGTATTGTATTACCCGCACTTGCTGTTACTTTAAAAGCATTTGCTTTCAGCGGTGCGGCTCCTTCAATAAATGGCTGAGATTGTAAATCTTTAATGTCAACGTCGGTAAAGCGATTATCCTTACCCATATTTTCATTGGTGATAATTTTAGTAATGGAAATAAAATCAGCGCCATTTTTGCGGGTATTTTTATCGCGAATTAACTGGTTGATATTACTGTACATCTGCACAGAACTCAGCAGCAGCAGCACACCTACACCAAGGCCAAAATAACTCAACCAACGCCTTAGCTTATTTTGCCCGGCCGATAAAAAAGGAGCGATATTCTTGTAAGAAAGATTCTTCAATCAATTAGGAATTAAAAATTAATAATTAATAATTTGTTCTGGCTGGAGTTTCTTTAACTTTCGATTAATCTGGAACTCTCCTAACACTTAACCCGTAATTTTTACAACCTGTAACTCTAATAACACATAACTCCCATAACTTATTTACAAATACAAAATCTTTTCGGCTTTAAAATATTCTATCTTCTTTAAATCAGTTAAAATAATAGCGGCATTTCTTTCTGCGGCTTCTTCCTGCATTAGCTCCATTGCTTTGTGCCGGTTGTTTTCGTCCAGGTGGCTGAAGGGTTCATCCAGCAACAAGAAATCAAATGGTTGTTGCAATGCCCTGATGATAGCGATGCGTTGCTGTTCTCCATAACTGCATGTACTACACAATTTATTTAGTTTGCTTTCAATGCCCAAACGTTTTGCCATGGCTTCAATCCGGCTTTCGCGATGATAGGGTAGTAGTAATCTTTTTATCTCAAGGTTTTGGATGACTGTTTGCTCAGTAAACAAACGAAGATCCTGGAAAATTACACTGATATATCTTTGCCTCCACGTAGAGAACTTTTCCGCATCAAAATTTTTGATGTTGTTATCATCATACAAAATATTACCTGAGTAGTCATTTCTTAAACCGTACAAAAAATGTATGAAGCAAGTCTTGCCGCTGCCACTCGGCGCAATGATATGAATGTTTTCGCCTTTGTTGAAAGAAAGTGTCTGGTTCCACAATTGGGAGCCGTCAGCCTTTCCATTTTCAAAAAAAACCGGTATGACCTGTTGTAATGAAATTTGCATGAGATATGAGTAAAAAAACTGCCAATTCATTCAATGAATTGGCAGCAATCAGTAAACTATACTATTTTGTTTCTTCAAGCGAGGAGGGATTATCATCCGTGTTTTC
>JBGSIG010000105.1:0-4862 GCA_041742655.1 Ferruginibacter sp.
TTTCTTTCCTGTTTATTAAAAAGCCATTCTCACTATCTGTAAATGAGTTAAAGAAATTAAATAATGCCAGCGAAGTAACAGGCGCATTTGTTTTTATCCATTGATGAAAATATTTACTCCGGCATGTTCTGGCCGGGCTATCGTATAATGTTGCAGATGACCATATATAAGGTTGATTGGGTTCTAAGATCATTTCATGCTTATTTTTTCCATCCCAAACCAACTGAAATAAATTTCCCTCATTCCAAATCACCAATGTATAAGGTTCTACTCCCTGCATATCCATCTGGTTCCAATTTACTACCGGTAGGGCGGATGCCAATAATTCAGTAACAATAATTCCCCGGCTTTTTCTGTAATTCACCTGGCGTTCATGTTTTTCAAAACCGCCATTTAGTAAGATGATCACACTGCCAGATATGGACACCCCCAGCCAGGTGCCGCCCGTCTTGGCATCAATCGGAGATAAAATAACAGCATCGCCTTCCTGATAAATATCCGGCACTGCGGCCCTTGGGCGCAATGGATTTTCATCCCTTAATGAAGCGAAGAAATATTTATCTCCTTTTGGTATAAAAACAACTGTACACATAGCTGATCTGTTTAAAATTAAAAACCAAACCTTGTTCCCAGTAAAAATGAAAAAGCCCTTGGCCTGCTATCCTGTACATGAATATTAGCCGACAAGTAGGCCACATCTATATAAAGTGTTTGAAGGATCTTTGAAGTGGTATGATAGCCAACTCTTACACCTTGTTTTGCATAGACACCCGTCATCCTGGTCACTTCCTGCTCAATAATACCGTTATCTTTCAGTGTTAACCTTGGCTCACCGATATTGGCATATCCAAAACCAACATAGGGTGATACAAATAATTTTCCGGATTTATTAATTGGAATATTTCTACCCAGGTTAAACCCAGCCAGAAAAACGGAGCTGTTGGTATGTTGAAATAAATAGGAAGAGCTTTCGTCCTTAACCTGTTGATTGTATTTAACCGCATTAAAGTCCACTACAAACTGGGTAAAATAATGCTTGCTAAATTGATACTCGATCCCCGAATTTAAAGCAAGAGAATTTTTGTAGGCTTTTGAAAATGCCCCAATGGGAGCAAATACTCCCACCGAAGTGGTAAAATAAAACTTACTGCTATCCTGTGCATATGAGACAGTGGCTAAAACTGATAGAAATGTAAAGACTAATAAAATTCGTTTGTGTTTCATGGTCAGCTTTGAGCTTTATTTTGGGAGGCGAGGTATTTAATGGTGGAATAAGCCATACCAAAATCCTCATTCACTATTTCTAATTGCATTTCTCTTAAAGCCACCCGTATTAAAGCAAGGTGATGAATTGTATGTTCGGCGTTGTATACAATTTCCCTGAAATAGGTGGTGGTAACGTAATTGGCAGCGGTTTCTTCAATGCTTTCAATTACTAAATTCATTTGTTTATCAGGCTTTATGATCTGATCTGCTAAAAGGTTTAATTCCTGCATTGCAAAAACCTTATCAGTTTCAATCGCCAAATCTCTTATCCTGTGTAGATAATCAACCGTGCAGGTATTGTAACCATAAGTTACACATTTCAATAACTCAATAATGTGCCTGCTGTGGCCGCCAATACTGGCGTCGCCAAGAAATTCAATTTTCTGGTTGTATTGCTTGTCGTTTAATAACAGCAAGAGATTGCTCAGCGATTTAAGTTGTTCAGTAATTTGAATAAAAATCATATAGTATTTTTAACGTAACAAGGCTGATCCCAAAAGATGATTGTAAGCTATACAGTGAATAGAAATGTATTTATAATCCATAACGTTCGGGAGCTCCGAAACATTATCGTATTTTAATGTAGCCCTCGTGTCAGTCTTTTCATTTAATGCAATGCTTGCTGTATTATTTTTATTATAGTAAATAGTTAAAAGTGACAATCCAATTAAAATAATAAGTAAACGTTGCATTTGATCGTTATTGTTGACTTTTAGTTAATGGTATTTGTTGATAAAAATTTTTTCCATAGGAAAATGCCCTGGTTTTTGTGTATTACCAAAATAGCCAGGGAACAAACCATTACTATTATAGCCAGGATAAACAATTGCCCTCCATCTCCTTTAGATTCTATCCCTAAAACTGTTAAGTGCGATACAATTGCACCAGTCATGACAAAAACGCCAATTAAAGCACCCAGGAATACTGTTGACGGAATCAACAGTAAAATGCCAGCCAGCAATTCAATTATTCCTGATCCAATTCTACCCCATGGCTCTGCGCCTAATTTTGTAAATAATTCCACAGATTCAGGATGCCCTGTAAACTTGAAATATAAGGTCTGCAGGAGAATAAGGGCGGCAACAATTCGCAAAGCCAATGAGAGTATTATTTTCAGCTTCATGCTTTATTTTATTAAGTTGGTGGTTTGAAAAATGAATTAGTGAAAAATACCCATCCAGTTTTTATCGGCTTTTGCTTTTAAACTGGCTTCATCTTTATTCCACTTGTTAAGTGTATTGTTTACCCAGCTATGATAAAAGAGATAAAGTTTACCATTCAAAATTTTAAAAGTTCCCGGATCTATCTCTACTTTTTCATTGGTTGCACCCATGGCATAGGCACACCAGCCACCATATTGGGGCTCATACTTTTTATAATCTTTTACAAACTGGTCTTTGTTGGCAGCACTTGAAAAATAGTAGGTAACTCCTTCTGCCAACACAGCAAATTGTTTATTACCTTTTATCGCCTTATTCTGTAAAAAATAAGCTACCGGGTCATATCCCTGAATAGCCAGGCCTTTTTCAAGATTAAATTCTTTTGCCCTTAATGCAGTTTGTGCATTGGCAACACCCAGCGTACATGCTGCCAGGAACATTGATAAAATTAATTTTTTCATTTTTTCATTTTTTCAAATGCCTTAGCTTGTTATTTATTCAGTGCAGGCCAAAAACCATCTGCTGCTTTTATTCTAACTGCGGTATCTTTTAACCATAATTCCTTCACTTTTAAACTGTAATTGAGGTACAGCTTATTGCCAACTATTGTAAAGGCCTGGGGATCAGTGGATGACTTGTGATCTTCACTACAGCCATAAGCACAGTAGCCACCATATTGCGGCGCATATTTTTCCGGAGCCAGTTTGAAGCTGTCTAAGTTGGCTTGCGAAATAAATTTCCATTTGCTACCGCTCCAATCTGTGGTATAGCTATCATTTCCGGCTACCGCCTTATTTTGTAAAAAGTAGGCAACCGGATCGTACCCATTTATTGCAGTACCCTTCGTATTGTAATACTTAACATCCTGGGCATAGCTTGCTGCTGATAATAATAAAACCAGGAATAGAAGTGAGAATGATTTCATGTGTTTTTATGTTAATGTACATAATTGATGATGCAAAGATCCGGGGTTGGTAATGGGTAAAAAATGGATGATCAAGACTTAGCGATGGATAATTTTCCCTTAATCATCTGCCTGTCGACCGATAATGCACCTGCGCCACTAATGAGCAGAGATGCTGCCATTCCGATAATGAGCAAATGGTATTCATATCCTTCCCCCTTCTGATTGCCTAGCCAGTTGATAAAAAACCCATTGTCAAGATGTGCTGTTAAAATCACGCCTATGAAATTAATAATGATCAGCAGCGCAGCCACTCGGGTTGCAGTGCCTGTGATCAACATCAGTGCACCAAAGAATTCGATCAGGATCACAAGTAAAGCGATGATCCACGGAAGATGTAGGGTACCGGTGAAATAGTTCATGGTTCCCGTAAATCCAAAGCCACCAAACCAACCCAGTAACTTTTGAGCCCCATGCGGAAACAGGACGATCCCAAGCACAACCCTTAGTATGGTGGCAGCCTTATTGTTATTTGTTTGAATAATTTTCTGTAGCATAAGAATGATTTTATTGTTTAATTACCGTAAAAGAATTGTTCTTTAATGATTTTGTCGTCCTTCCAGTGTTGTACATTCACCTGCGTATAGTTGCGTACGCCCCATTCCTTATGTGTGTAATCGAAATGCCAGGTAACGTAAGTAATGTTTTCGCCGGCAGCCTGGCTCAATATAGAAGCGCCACGGAATTCAGCAATGTTGTTTAAGAACTGTAGTTCCCTTTCCCGGTTGGCTGTTTTACCAACGGTGGCAGCCAGCTCATTTTCCTGCATCACTACTTCGTCGTGATAATAGAGGTCAAATCCGTCCATCATGTTGCCATCTAGTATCAGTTGATTCAGGTGGTTTAATTTTTCTAAGATTGTATCCATTGTAATTTATTTTTGATTTAAGTATTTGGAAAAGGATTGTAGAGTCCATGCATACTGCTCCTTTTAACTATGTAAAATTGCAGCTAAAACAGGGTAAAAAAAATGGAGGATGAACACTAAAGGATGGACAATTTTACCTTTCTGATATTGCTACGAATTGGAAGCCCCGGCAAGAGCAATTGTTTTAAGCAGGCCATCAAAAATTATTTGCAGGGAGCTGATTGTTTCTTCGTCTTGAATTTCTCCCGCTTCGTTCATTTTGTTTTTAATATTGCCTATACTTAAAGATGAGTTACTGTTTTTATTTGTACCCAATGCAGTGAGTGTAAGCAGGAGTGAAGCAAGTGCTTTATCTCCGCCTGAATGCAGTGGGGATGCGCTTATGGCGATAACCGGCTTTTCATTCAGCTCACCGGAAAATACAAGCCAGTCCAATGCATTTTTTAAAACACCTGGTACACCAAATGCGTATTCAGGTGTGGAAAATATTACTGCATCAGCATCCTTAATTTGCTTCCGTAAAATATTTACTGATATAATTTCTTCTTTTATTCCCGGGTTAAAATGAGGTAAAATATCCAGCACTTCAACTATTTCGACCACA
>JBGSIG010000106.1:0-2462 GCA_041742655.1 Ferruginibacter sp.
GATCTCGGCAAATACGTTCACGCAATAAAGGAACTGAGCTGGGACGAAACAATTCCAAAATTTTCTACTCATCTAATTTACCTTACGAAAGCTAATTATCGTCACGAGATAGAGGAGAAGATTATTAAATCAATATTTGCGAGAATGCCAAAAAGGGCTGACGTATATTGGTTTGTACATATCAATCGCACCGAAGAACCATACACACTTTCTTACAATGTATCTGAGCTTGTTGACGATAAAGTTATAAAGGTTACCCTGAATGTTGGCTTTCGCATTCAGCTAAGAACCGAATTATATTTTAAGAAGATCATCCAGGAGTTGATCGACAATAAGGAGCTCAATTTACACAGCCTACACGACGGCTCTACCAGGTATAACAGTGAGCCCGATTTTAAATTTGTGGTGATTGAAAAGTTTCTTTCTGTTGAAAATGAATTTACAGTCAAGGATGGGGTGTTGCTAAACTCGTATTTTCTTTTGAAAAATATAGGTCTTAGCGATGAGAAAGCTTTTGGGCTTGATAAAAGTGATGTGGTATTAGAACAGGAACCATTGGTTTACCAGCCAGTAACAAAAATTGAATTGACAAGAGAGCGCACTGAAGTATTAATAAAATAGCGATGAAAAAGGATTTTTCGAAACTCCTGTATGACCGGTATTTCAAGTTAACCAATAGAAATATAGAAATGATTTTAAAAGATGGTAAAATCATCAGGGGAACAATTATAGGCTTTTTTAAAGGCGATCAATCATTCAACGAGCCATACGTTACCACCTGGCACCTTGTTGACGGACAAGATAAAACGGGTTTAGGAACGGATGCCTTTGCTTATTTGGAGGGACATGCTATTGAGCAAAGTGACATATTGCAGGTAAAGTTTTGCGCGGATAATACTGTATTGAAATTTTACGAATAATGCAATTTTAAAACAATGATATCGAAGGCGCAAGATCCTCCACTGTGCCTTTTGTATTTGAAATAGGAAAACTATTGATTCACCACGGGTAAATTCACATAGAAAATATAATGGCCAGCATGACTATTACAAAAAATCAATTTATTTACTTTCAAGGACTTTATTTCTTACTGATCACAAACAGATTACCCCCGTCTGTAACAGCATACAACTTGCCATTGCTCTGGGTCACATCCCGAAATCTTTCATTGTTATCTGTTAGTAAACTTTCTTCGCCCACAACTTTATCATTTTCAATCACCAGTCTTACAATTTGCTGCCCACTGAGGCAACCAATAAAAAGATTGTTTTTCCATTCAGCAATTGAGTCGCTGTTGTAAAATACCATACCGCTCGGCGACACAACAGGATCCCAATAATATACAGGTTGTTCCATGCCTTCTTTCTGTTGAATGGCTTCACCTACTTTATTGCCACTGTATTCAATGCCGTAAGTAATAGTGGGCCAGCCATAATCTTTGCCCGGTTTAATCAGGTTAACCTCATCACCGCCACGGGGCCCAAATTCAGCTTCCCATAATTCACCGGTAGCCGGATCAATATCGAGGCTTTGCGGGTTGCGATGGCCATAAGAATATATTTCAGGCATAGCGCCGGCTTCGTTGGCAAAAGGATTGCCCGGTGCTGCTTTTCCATCTTTAGTGATTCTGTAAATTTTACCAAGGCCGGAATTAAGTAACTGAGCCTGCACCCTTCCTTCTATGTTAGATCTTTCTCCTGCGGTTACAAAAAGATATCCTTCTTTATCAAAAACCAACCGCGAACCAAAATGATTATTGCTATTAAGTTCGGGGGTGGCCTGAAAAATAACGACTGGATTTTGAATGGAAGTTTCATCAGCAGACAATTGGCCTTTGGCCACCGCAGTAAGGTTTCCACTGCCTACCTTTTCAGAAAACGACCAGTAAATAGTTCTGTTATCGACAAAAGCCGGATCAAGCGCCACATCTAGTAATCCTCCCTGTCCCCCGTCATCTACCAATGGCAAACCTGTAACCTTCTTAAGCAATGCTCCTTCTGCAGAATGAATAGTTATAAAGCCCGACTTTTCGGTTATCATAAACCGGCCATCAGGCATTGGAATTATTGCCCAGGGCTTACCTAAGTTTTCTGCAATCTTGTCAACTTTGTAGGGAGTTGCCGTTACTACTCTCTTTATTTTTGTTTGCCCTTCAAAAGCCGGTTTATAGTCTGAATTAGGCTGCGCCGAAGCTGTATTTCCTTTTCCGTTTTTACCTGTGCAGCCAACAAGAGCGGCAACTGCTATTTGTGTAATAAATAAGAATGACTTTAATTTCATATAAGTGTTTTAAAAAGCGTAAGAACTAAAACAATAAAGTTAGTTCATAGAAATCTTTTACGGTGTACAAATTTCGTGTTTATTATGGATAGCATTTTTTTATGCAAAATTCATTGATCAACCGTTTATCAATATGCTTTTGAGGTTACACTACATTTACTCAACTTTAACAGATGTACCGA
>JBGSIG010000107.1:0-2101 GCA_041742655.1 Ferruginibacter sp.
TTTTTTATCAATCCAGAATATTGAAAAAAGCTGGACAGGCCATATTCAAAACTGGGGAATTATTCTTCATCAATATTTAACTATCTTTCAAAATAGATGCAGGCTCTAAAATTATGTTTACACAGTATACTTTATAGTCTCTATTATTGGCTACGTAAAAAATTATCAACGAACTATTGCTTTCATAGTAATTATTTTATCAACTATATAAGGACTAAAACCTCTCCATGGTAAAGAGCCTTTATATTCCACGTAATGAAGGTCGAAATAATTGCCGCTGTTATTCATCAATATATTTGCTATACTGTCGTTGGTAACTGAAAATTCAAACTCGTACGATTGAATTGACCCAACAGCTTTTGATTTAAAGCCAGATTGAATTAATTTGCCTTCGTAGGTTTTAAATACATTTCCTTTTTTTACTACATAGTTCAACTCGCCCGATTTAACACCTTCCCCAAATACAAAATAATATTTCCACCAAAAAAGAAAGGCCAGCAAAACGATTGTTATTAACCCAATCCATCGCATAAACTTAATAAAGCCGTGGGTTTTTTTGGGTTGAAAAGGAGTTGATTTGTTATTTTCCATTTTTTTTTGTTTATCTGCAAGTTAATTCAATCCGTAATTGTCAACTAAATAAATCAATGCGGACATATTGATAGCCCCCAAATTTAATTCTCTTTTACTAACATTTTCAAATACATCATTTGCGGCATGATGAATGTCGAAATTGCGCTGGCTATCCGGTCTCAGACAAGCCAAGGCTGCACCAACTTTTTTCAATGGACCTATGTCAGCACCGCTATAGCCTACAGTAAAATCATATACGCCATAGGGATAAAATAAATTTTTCCATTGGAATATCTTGTTCACCTGTTCTGCATTCATTTGCAGGCTAAAGCCACGTGGCGTAAATCCGCCGACATCACTTTCCAACGCAAACAAATATTTTTCCTTATTTTTTTCAGCAAGCTTCAGGTATATCTCTCCGCCACGTCCACCATTTTCTTCTTTCATAAACATTACCGCACGAATGGTTCGTTTGGTGCGTATGCCTACAGCCTTTAAGACTCTTATCACTTCAATACTTTGTGTTATTCCAGCACCATCATCCTGTGCCCCTTCGGCAAGATCCCAACTATCCAGGTGCCCTCCTACCGTAATGATCTCATTGGGAAATTCGCTGCCTCTAATTTCACCCACAACATTGTAAGACCTGGTATCAGCAAGCATAGTGCTTGTATTGGTAAAAGAAGCTGTCACCGGAAGTTTCAATTTCAATTGCCCGCTTAACCACTCAGCGTCGTTGGTGCTGATTGCAACAGCAGGTATTTTTGGAAAAGAATCGTTGTATTGCGTTGCGCCTGTAGGAGGGAAATCATCCAGATTACTTGCCAGCGACCGCACCATTACTCCAACAGCGCCCAATGCCGCAGCCTTTGATGGGCCTACCCTTCGGGCAACGCCACTTTCACTATAGGCGTTAAATGTTTGTATAAAGGTTGGGTTCATTGTAAAGTTAAAAAACACAATTTTACCATTAACCTCACTACCTAATTGATCTAGTTCCTTTAGGCTTTTTACCTCACCTACTGCCGCGCTGATACCCTTCTTACCTGTGCCTTCAGAATTCTCTAACGCAAATAAATGCAATGGGCATTCAGGCATATTGCTTACATGTATATAGCCCTTCTCTTTTCGCCACGAACCCAATGCGGAACCATGCATTCCTGCAAGTACACAGAATCAGCACCAGCTTCTTTTAGCATCTTTGCTGTTGCTTACAGCGCTTTTTGTGCCTGCGGCGATCCACTTAGTCGTGCTCCTATTTTTTTACAGAGATAGCGAAGATTATCATAGGCTGTTCCATTGGTTAACACATCATCGGTAATTTTTTTAATGGCCAATGAATCGTCATTTTGCGCTGAAGCCACAAAAGAAAACAAACAACTAAAAGCAAATAGAATACTTTTTTGTATCATAGTTATATTAAAGTTAACAAACCTACCAAATTAAATGTAATACATAAATGGGAGATGGTATGAATAATTAATTGCTACATTGCATCCGTTTTATAGAACACTTTCTTTAAAAAATA
>JBGSIG010000108.1:0-1526 GCA_041742655.1 Ferruginibacter sp.
TTTTTTATCAATCCAGAATATTGAAAAAAGCTGGACAGGCCATATTCAAAACTGGGGAATTATTCTTCATCAATATTTAACTATCTTTCAAAATAGATGCAGGCTCTAAAATTATGTTTACACAGTATACTTTATAGTCTCAAAGATTGCTTGCCAGGCATACTTTTAAATTTATAAATTATTGTAATTATGGCAATTCGTGTAGCAATTAACCACAAAACTACTTACACATACGACCGTTTAGTTAATTTATCTCCGCACATATTCAGGTTGCGCCCTGCCGTTCATTCCCGTACAGGTATAGAATCTTATTCTTTTAAGATAAAACCCGAAGAACATTTTATAAACTGGCAGCAGGATCCTTTTGGTAATTACCAGGCAAGAGTGGTGTTTCCGGAAAAAACAAATGAGTTATCTGTAGAAGTAGAATTAATTGCCAATATGGTGGTGATTAACCCCTTTGATTTTTTTGTAGATGAGTATGCAGAACAATATCCTTTCCGTTACGAAGAGCAATTGCGTAAAGAATTGGTGCCGTATTTTGAATTCAAAGAATATGGGCCGCTTTTAAGAAAATGGATTGCAGGCGTAGACAAGAGCCAAAAGACCATCAATGATTTTTTGGTGTACATCAATCAAAAATTAAGCAGGGATATTAACTACTCCATACGTATGGAAGTAGGGGTACAAACCTGCGAAGAAACATTGGGTAAGGCACTGGGTTCCTGCAGGGATTCGGCCTGGCTGCTGGTGCAGATTTTGCGTCACCTTGGTTTGGCAGCACGTTTTGTGTCGGGCTATTTGGTGCAGCTTACAGCCGACATAAAATCTTTGGATGGTCCCTCTGGCCCGGAAAATGATTTTACAGATTTGCATGCCTGGACAGAAGTGTACATTCCCGGCGCCGGCTGGATAGGGCTTGATCCTACGTCAGGATTATTTGCAGGCGAAGGGCATATTCCATTGGCTTGTACCCCCGATTATGCAAGTGCTGCCCCTGTTGTTGGTGCCACCGATGTTTGTGAAACTGAATTTACTTTTTATAATAAAGTTACCCGCATACACGAAGATCCCAGGGTTACCAAACCTTATACAGAAGAGCAATGGGGCAATATAGATGCGACAGGGCTATTGGTGGATAAAGATTTGGAAGAAGGTGATGTGCGAATGACCATGGGTGGTGAACCTACTTTTGTTTCTATTGATGATATGGAAGCTGAGGAATGGAATACCACTGCCGATGGAAAGCAAAAGCGACTGTTGTCGCATGAACTTATTTTCAGGCTGCGTGATAAATTTGGTCCCGATGGTATGATACATTATGGCCAGGGAAAATGGTATCCGGGCGAACCATTGCCAAGGTGGCAATATGGGCTGTTCTGGAGAAAAGACAATTACCCGATATGGAAAAATATTAAGCTGATTGCCCATGAAAAAATAGAAAAAAAATATGCTCATGAAGAAGCAGAACTTTTTACAAAGGAACTGGCGAAGCAGTTAGCCGTTAGTCCCGACAATGTGAGCAT
>JBGSIG010000109.1:0-2278 GCA_041742655.1 Ferruginibacter sp.
CTTTTACGGTTGCACCATGGCTTTTCCAGTTGCTTACAAATTTTTCCAGAATTTCTTCTATCTGCAATGCTTCGCTTAAAAAAAACAAGCGGTTACACTGGTATATCCACACTCTTGAAGTGTCAGAAAAATCTTCCGGTATTTGCTCTTTAAAATCTATATTCATATTGCAAAATTATGATAATGCGGCGGCAATAAGTTCAGCAATATCCAATACCTGAACTTCCTCTTCTTTGTCACTGTTCTTCACTCCGTCTGTCATCATAGTATTGCAAAAAGGGCAGGCGGCGGCAATTACCGTAGCTCCTGTTGCCAGTGCTTCGTCTGTTCTTTCAAAATTAACACGGGTATCACCTTTTTCTTCTTCTTTAAACATTTGGGCACCACCTGCGCCGCAGCACAAACCATTGCTGCGGCAACGTTTCATTTCTACCAATTCTGCATCCAATGCTTCCAGCACCTTTCTTGGGGCTTCATAAATATTGTTGGCTCTGCCGAGATAGCAACTATCATGATAGGTTATTTTTTTTCCTTTAAAACTACCCCCTTCCGCCAATTTTATCTTTCCTTCATCTATCAACTGCTGCAAAAAAATTGCGTGGTGAATTACTTCGTAGCTACCGCCCAATTCGGGATATTCATTTTTCAGCGTATTAAAACAATGCGGACATGCTGTAACAATTTTTTTAATGCCATACCCATTTAACACCTGGATGTTTTGCCAGGCCATCATTTGAAACATAAACTCATTGCCGGCCCTTCTTGCCGGGTCGCCGGTACACATTTCCTCTTTTCCTAAAATGGCATATTTGGCACCTACCTTATCTAAAATTGTAACAAATGCTTTTGTAATTTTTTGCGCCCGCTGATCAAAACTTCCGGCACAGCCTACCCAAAATAAAATATCGGGGCTTTCTCCATTTGCTATCATTTCTGCCATTGTTGGTACCTGCATAATTATTGTTTTGCGTATGACAAATGTAATTAATAGTTTGTTGTTTTATACAGTTTTGCCGTTAAGACGTTTTTATGCGGATGTAAACATAATAAGTAGCATCTTCTTTTCTATTTCTTTTGGAGCTAAACATCTTAACGCCTTAACGGCTATTTTTCAGGCAATCTTGAATGCATCAATGCCGTGTGTTTTTAGTTGCTTTTAAGGTGTTATTTTTGAAAGACAATTGCAATCGTGAAAAAAATATTACACCGCATTACAAATTGGGAGGCCTGGCCATTTGGCGTTTTATATGCACCTGTTGCTATTTTCTGGGTATGGTATATTGTCAAATCAGGTGCAGTATGGTTTTTTACACCGAGCAATCCTAAAATTACCTTTGGTGGCATGGTGGGTGAACCCAAAAAAGAGATGTACGATCTGCTGCCAAAGCATTTGTACCCGCCTACATTTAATGTTTCGCCCGGAGAGGATGTTGATGTTATTAAACAACAATTAGCATTCAATAATGTCAGCTATCCATTTATAGTAAAGCCCGAAATTGGTGAGCAGGGAATTTTATTGCGAAAGATAAACAGCGAAGAAGCCCTGCAAAAATACCATGCTCAAATGCCTTGGGAATATATTGTTCAGCAATTGGTAACCTATCCAATGGAAGTAAGTGTGTTTTATATTCGCCACCCCAACAACTCTAAGGGAGTAGTGACTGGTTTTTTGCATAAAATTCCCTTGCAGGTTTTGGGCAACGGGATTGATACGCTAGAGGAGTTAGTTTCAAAAAATCCAAAGGCGGCCAAGCGTACAGATGAATTATTTAAGAAACACCACGAACAATGGAAAAAGGTATTGCCGGCGGGCGAACAATATTTGCTGAGCTATGCTGCCAACCACAACCGGGGGGCGCAGTTTGTAGATTTGAAAAATGAGATTGATGAAAAGCTGGTTGCCCTGTTTGACAATATCAGCAGCAGCGACAATGAGTTTTACTATGGACGATACGACATTATGTGTGCCAGCGTAGATGAGCTGAAAGTAGGCAGAAATTTTTATATTCTAGAATACAATGGATGCGGCGCAGAGCCCAATCATTTTTATGATACTGGCTATACTTTGCGGGGCGCTTACAAAGAAATACTAAAACATTGGCTGGCCTTATACCAAATTAGTAAATACAATTCGGCAAGCGGCATTAAGCCGTGGCCATTTAAAAAAGGAAAAGATTTTTTAACCAATTCCAGGAAGTTAAAAGCGGCTATGAAATTGGTGGATGCTGAAATGGGTTAATTTACTAAAAACGTTCACCATGTGTTTTTTTAATAATTG
>JBGSIG010000110.1:0-1707 GCA_041742655.1 Ferruginibacter sp.
GGGTATTGCCCCAAAAAAAATATTACAAGCTTACATCACAAAATTGAAATAGAAATAGAAAATAATTGTTATCCGTAAAGAAATCACACTGATTTTTTGGCAGTGATTTTTTAACCTTGGAATTTACAGGAATACCCTAAATACAATACACACTATATACCCATACTCCGCCTTGGTCATCAAGTCACAAACCATTTTCTCACAAATCAATTTCTTAAAACATTGAAATCATTTCCCAAATGAAACCGTAATTATCTTTTCGAAAGCTAAATTCTTCAATACCAAATGCCGGGTCACTTCAGGATGGATAGTAAAGCCGAACTTTAAAAATATTTGTGTGTTCAACGATATTTATATATCTAAATAGTCTGGCATCGATGGACGGCTACTAATGCCATCGTTTATAACTTTTAAAACCAGGGCTCTTTCTTCACCCGCCAAACAAAGTCTTGGTGCCCTTACGCTTTCGGAACCTATACCCTCCTGCTGCTCCGCCAATTTAATATATTGCACCAATTTTGGATGAATATCCAATTCAAGTAATGGCATAAACCAACGATAAATAGTCGCAGCTTCTGGTATTTTTCCTGCTTTTACCAACCGGTAAATAGCAACTGTTTCATTTGGAAATGCACAAACCAGCCCAGCCACCCATCCATCAGCACCGAGGCAAAGTTCTTCCATTGCAAGCGTATCTACCCCACACAAAATTTTATACCGGTCACCAAAACGGTTACGCATGCGTGTTACATTGGTAACATCTCTTGTAGATTCTTTCACTGCCTGTATATTTTTACATTCAGTCAATTCACCAAACATCTCAAGGGTAATCAAAGTTTTATAGTCTACCGGGTTGTTATAAATTATTATCGGCAACTCCGTGGCATTTGCAATCGTTTTAAACCATTGAACTGTTTCCCTGTGATCGCTGTTGTAACGCATGGGTGGCAAAGCCATTAAACCCTGTGCTCCCCATGTTTCAGCATATTTCACTTGTTGCAATGCTTCACGGGTGCTGCCTTCTGCAATGTTTAAAATAACCGGAATTTTACCGGCGACCTTTTCAATCGCAAATTTTACTAATTTCTCTTTTTCGTCAGTGGTTAATACACTCGACTCACCCAAAGTACCTCCCAAAATAATACCATCAATTCCTGCATCCATTTGAGCTTTCAGGTTTTTCTCAAACAATGGCAAATCGAGTTGATCATCCGAAGTAAATTTTGTGGTGAGTGCAGGATAGATTCCCGTCCATGATATAGACATAGCTTTTTTTATTTTCATCAAAGGTAAAATAAATAAAACTCAACTTTGTCTCAATTAATTATTCAATAATTAATTTCCTTTATCCAAAAAAATGGATAAGCAAAAAAAATTGACACTATTCCTAAAATGAATAGTACTTCAGTACGCAATGCTTAAAACGGCTTAGAGTGCTGTAATAGCAAAGGAAGAAAATCTGCCCTGGTTGTTTGTTTAATTTTTCAGCGCATACACTTAGCTGATATGCTTGCTTTTTTCGCAGCTGGTTTTTCCACAACAATAACAATCACAATGCCGGCGGTGTAGGCAATTAAATCCATCCACGCAAACGAGGTGCCCATAACAATTCTTGCCACAGCTGAATTTTGAAGGCCGAGAATAAAAATAATATTGAAGTACTGTAAAATTTCTATTGCGTAAGAAAACAGCAATACCGAAATGGCA
>JBGSIG010000111.1:0-3597 GCA_041742655.1 Ferruginibacter sp.
CAGAATATGCCTTTGCCTACAAAACAGACAGGCAGCTAAAAAATGCCCAATTTCTTTTTGGAGCAATGGGAATGCCCTGGTTAGTTAACCTGGGCCTGAAAGTTACGCCGCTTGCCATTAAGTGGCGATTGCCATTTACCACGCCTGTTATTCGCAATACAATTTTTCAACAATTTGTTGGGGGCGAGACGTTGGAAGAGACTTCTGTAGTTGCAAAAAAATTGGGTAAGTACAACGTACAGGTAATTTTAGATTATGGGGTTGAAGGCGGTGATGATGGGGAACATGGTTTTGATCATGCCACCGAAGAATTCATCAGGGTAATTGATTATGCTGCAACACAGCCCAATATTCCATTCATGAGTATCAAAGTAACAGGCTTTTCCCGTTTTGCATTGTTGACAAAAATTGATGGCTTGATGAACATTGCTGAAGGAACTTTAATGAAGCGTTATTTATCTACTATTGAAAAATTACCTGAAGATGAAAAGGAAGAATGGCATCGTGTAAGAGTGAGATTAATGCGCATTTGCGAAGTAGCGGCTGCAAAAAAAATTGGCGTGCTGGTAGATGCTGAGGAAACGTGGATACAGGACCCGGTGGATGCATTAACTATATTGATGATGGACACTTTTAACAAGAAACGTGTAGTAGTGTACAACACCATTCAACTCTACCGTCACGACCGGTTTAAATTTTTGCGAGATTCCTACGAAGCGGCTGCGGAAAGAAATTTTGTGCTGGGTGCTAAACTGGTGCGTGGGGCATATATGGAAAAGGAACGGTTGCGTGCAGTAGAAATGAATTATCCATCACCCATACAACCAGATAAAGAAAGTTCTGACAGAGATTACGATGCCGCTGTAAAATTCTCAATAGAACATTTGGATGTAATTGCTGTGATCATTGCTTCGCACAATGAGCAAAGTAATTTAATGGCTACTGAATTATTACAACAAAAAAATATTCCACTTAATCATCCACATGTTCATTTTTCCCAACTGTATGGTATGAGTGACAACATCACTTTTAATTTGGCTAAAGCTGGTTGTTCTGTCAGCAAATATTTACCCTTTGGTCCTATCAAAGATGTAATCCCTTACCTTATGAGAAGGGCGCAGGAAAATTCTTCTGTCGGGGGACAAACCGGCAGGGAACTGGGTTTGATAAGGAAAGAGTTGGCAAGAAGAAAGATGAAATAATTAAAACCCTTTTTACATTGGGAACTCATCTAGGTAATAACATTTTTATTTTTATGTCTCCAGTTAGCGAAGCCAGCAAGTACATAAGATAACACCAAAAAAAAGAGTACCAGCATAGCACTATTCAATAACACTTTGCCATAGCCTAATTTATTTACCGCTACAAAAGGGTAAGGATAAAAATTCACGATGCTCCCTCTTATTAAAGTGTATACTAAATAAGCTGCGGGATAAATGAGCCAGTAAGGAATTGTTTTCGCATTTATCTTTGCTGCAGATATAAAAAATAACCAGTATAATAGCATTAATAAGGGGATATATAAATGTAAAATATCGTCGGCCACCCTGGTCCAGCCTTGCAGGGGAACCGGCTGCCGAAGAATGGTTTGGTACACAACACCAACCGTAATAATGTACATGGCGACGGCGGTGGCTACTTCGCTTTTATTTACAAAACTGCATAATCTTCCATCTGCAGGAAGCAAATGCCCAATAAAAAAAACCACCACGATGATATTGGATAGGATAGTAAAAAAACTGAAGAATCGTGTAATAGCTTCTGGTAGCGCAGCCGTTCTTGTTTGAAGCATTAAAGTAAACTGAAGTACAATGCCGAACAAGCCAACTACAATTATTGAATAAATCAATAGTTTTTTCAATTGTGAATTTTCCATAAAAAATCTTTTTTTTAATTGTGACAAAAGAAAACACCTAATAGTAAGCAGTATCGCCTTTCGAACAATAACAAGGCATTTCTCAATCAATTTCTCCCGGCAACTTCATGCACATTTTACTCTGGCATTGTTATTTCTATTTGCAATATTCAAAAATATGTCTCCAACGCAGCCCTAAAGGTATTGCAATGCGCCGCCGTAATAATTTTTATGTCGGCACTGTAACCCCCGCCCATAGACACTGCACAGGGAATTTGGTGTTGCTGTAATGTTTTAAAAACAAATTCATCTCTTTGCCTGCAACCCTCCGGCGATACATTCAACTTGCCATACTTGTCTGTATTTAAAATATCTACCCCTGATAAAAAGAAAGCAAAATCAGGTTTCACTTCATTTATCAGGTTAGGCAATATTGTCTTTAATAAACTCAAATAAGTTTTATCATTGGTGCCATCTTTTAATGAAATATCAAGATTACTTTTTTCTTTGTGAAAAGGATAATTGTGTTCGCCATGCATGCTGAAAGTAAATACTCGTTTTTCGTTTTCGAATAATTTGGCAGTACCATTTCCCTGGTGCACATCAAGGTCGATTATTAAAATTTGGTGGGCGATATTTTTCTTCAATAAATAATTGGCCGCAATGGCCATGTCATTTAAAAGGCAAAACCCCTCACCGTGGCTGGCAAATGCATGGTGCGTACCGCCGGCTACATTCATTGCCACACCGTTAGTGAGGGCGTAATGGCAACAATCAATAGTGCCTTGCGCAATTATAAGTTCTCTTTTCGTAAGAGCAGGCGACTGCGGAAAGCCAATATGGCGTTGCTCCTTAGGCGAAAGTGTTTGATGGTGTAATTTATCCAGGTACTCTGTATCATGTGTCCATAAAATAATTTCATCAGGGCAAATATGCGGCGAAAAAATATTGTCTGTTATGATGGTTCCTTCATGTAATAGTTGTGCCGGAATCAATTCATATTTCAACATCGGAAACCGGTGACCTTCCGGTAATGGATGTGCATAGATAGGGTCGTAAGCTACTTTCAAAATTTTATCTGTCATTTCAAATGCATGATTGTTTGCTTTACTAAAGCAAAAATATTTTCACCAGCTTTTGGTTCAATACCATATGTGCCGGTGAATTTACTAAATGCAGGAAGCACAGCGTATTGTTTGCCAAAATAATAGCAAGGAAATCTTAGCGCCTGTCGCCCCAAACCAGTAATGGTTATAGATGGATGAATATGACCACTGAAAATATATCCTTTATTTGGCAAAGTGCAGTTAACAACGTCGTGTATAAACACAAAATTTTCTATAACATATTCGCAGGTGTGTAGGGTGATGTCTGCCGTGGAGTACCATTCTTCTTCTAAAATATCATGGTTGCCCTTTATAAGGTGTATGGGTAATGAGCCAAAATCATTTCTCCATTTTAAAAAGAAATCGTGCTCTTTATTGGCCTCACTGTGAAACATGTCGCCAATAATAATTAATTGTTGCGGTTTAAATAGTTGAATCTGCGTTACCAGCCGTTGCATATCTTCTTTAAAAACAGCTTGTGGTATGGCAATACCCGATTTCCTGAAATGCCCTGTCTTACCCAGGTGTAAATCAGAAACAATCAATATTCTCTTTTCCTGCCAAAAAATACATCGATCAGCGGATAATAAAAATGTATTATTTAAAATGATGTGTGGAACTACTGCTGACATTATT
>JBGSIG010000112.1:0-2501 GCA_041742655.1 Ferruginibacter sp.
TAACGGGCATTGTGTTATTAAAATTTAATAAAGAAAAAACGTCCCCTCAACGTATTCTTGCGCTTTACTTTTTAACGATGTGCTCGGGGCATAATAGTTGCTGTTGTAATTTTTACAGGTGCCATTGAACAATATCCTCATCTTTTTAGAACTGCATTAATTCCCGCTTATATTTATCCTGCGTTGGCCTATTTATATGTAAGGCAAAACATTCGGCGTTCTTATAGCGCAAAAGATTTGCTGTTTTTTTTACCGGCGCTGTTTTATATCATTGATTTTTTTCCATTTTTTATATTGCCGGCAAAAGAAAAATTACCCGCTGTTTACAACTACCTGAATCATCCTTACCGGTTAATGGCTCATGGCGAAGGCTGGTTAACACAGTCATGGTTTCATTTGGTTTTTCGTAACCTTGTTTCGCTTTTTTTCTGGTTATTATCTTTACGGCTTTTACTGCGGTTAAAAAAGATAAAACAACCGGCCTTTTTTGCTGACAATACAAAAGTTATCCGGTGGCTATGGTTGTTTGTACTAATGCAGTTTTTCTTTTTTTCGCCCAGCGTTGTTCTATTTGTATTAGATAAAGTACAATACAATTTTAATGTGATATTGATTCCGTTGATGGCAATGACTGGTTTAACGAGCATAATGCTTTTTTTTCAACCATCCATTTTTTACGGAATCAGTGGTTTACTGGTCTTGCCGGAAAATGCCATTGAAGAATCAGCCTTAAAACGTGAAAGTGAAAAACCATTTGCAGGTGAAAAAATTATCATTAGCCGGCAGGCAGGCCAGCAGGTTGAACAACTGGAATATTTAAGCAAAAGCGAAGTTGCAAAAATCAGGCAAGATGTTGCTCGTTTCCTACATTCAGAAAAACCGTTTTTATTGCAGGTATATTCTGTAAATGATTTTGCCAGGGATATAAGCATACCTTCTAAAAAACTGTCTGCGTACTTAAATAACTGCGAGCAATTAAATTATAGGGATTTCATCAATCAGTGCAGAATTGATTATTGCATTGAAAAACTAAACAACAAAGATTGGCAAAATTTAACCCTTGAAGCCATTTCAAAAGAATGTGGTTTTAATAATCGTAATACATTTACCAATGCCTTTAAAAAGAAAGTAGGAAAAACCCCATCCGACTATCTTCTCCAGATAAAATAAAAGGGCTCCAAACTTCTCCAACAACGTAAAAATTGCAAATAAAACCTGCTTTTGTGCAAGCTTCAGTTGCAACAAACCGAAACCGCCCTTTTATTTAACTTAATTTGTTAATGAATTCTAAATAAAAATTAAACTATATTTGTAAGAAAGGCATACTTAATTGATATTACTTTAATTTTTGTTGATATTTTTTAAGTTCTTAATATTCCACGACTAATCTTCATCCGTTAAATTCCTACTATCCTAAAGCCGCATTTTTAATCTTAATCGATTCGACGATTGCTTATATTTTTATTTTAAATCTAAAACAACACACACATGAAGAAAATGTCCAACAATTTTAAACTAAGCCTGCTGATGCTGCTGCTATCTACAACAGCATTTGCACAAAACAAAAAGCCCAATATCCTTTTTATTATGGGGGATGATATTGGCATCATGAACGTGGGTGCCTATCACCAGGGCTTAATGGTTGGTGAGACACCGAACATAGACCGACTTGCTGCAGAAGGTGCGAAATTCATGACCGCCTATGCGGAGCAGAGTTGTACGGCCGGCCGTACAGCGTTCGCAACCGGCATGACTCCGCTGCGGGCAGGCATGATCATGCCACAGTTGCCTGGCTCTACCTCTTCCCTGTTACCTGGCACACCTCATATCGCCAAATTTCTACTCGATCTTGGGTATAACACGGGTGAATTCGGTAAAAACCATTTAGGTGATAAGCCTGGTTCATTACCCACTGCTCACGGCGTTCAGGAATTTTGGGGTTATCTGTATCACCTGGATGCGATGCAGGGTGTAAGTTTTCCGGATATCAACAGCTCACCATTGGTTCAGGGGGTTTGTCTGCCGTGTAAGAATCTTCCTATCCCAGGGGTACCAGAAGTTCCCGGAGCCATTGACCCTAAAGATGGAACCTGCATGACTCCACCCCGCCCTGTTCTGTGGTTGAAATCTTCCGATGGTACAGAGAAGAACCAATCGGGTAAGGATGAAGGTCCGCTTACGCTGGAGCGCTCTAAAACAATAGACGAAGAAATATCGGCACACGTAATTGACTGGCTCGACCGCAATAACCCGAAAAAAACAAACAAACCTTTCTTTTGCTGGTACAACCCGGCACGTATGCACATTACAACTGTGTTGTCGCCTAAGTACGAGGCAATGCTTGGTGTTAAGGGTGGCAAAGACTGGGGTCCAAATGAAGTTGGAATGAAGCAGATGGATGATAATATTGGCTTAGTGTTCAAGAAGCTTGAGGAAATGGGCGAGATGGACAACACCGTCATCGTTTTCACTACCGACAATGGGGCAGAAGTTATTACTTA
>JBGSIG010000113.1:0-2550 GCA_041742655.1 Ferruginibacter sp.
GCCCGGTAGTTTACACTTTTATTTATGAGCACCCTCCATATTTTTTTCGGTGTGCTTTTTCATTTTCACAAACCTGTACGAATAACCAAGGGTGATGGAATAATCGGCAAATGCAGCATCACCCTGCACATGAACCTGTTCGGCTCCTTCAGGAAGGTTAGTATTTTGCATATTTTGCTTGGCAATATCCGCGGCACTCTGAACACGATTTTTTGCAATATTGTAGGGAACAAACAAGCTGAAGCTATGTTGTCCGCTGCTGTAACTTACGCCGGGTTCAATAGCAATCACATAGCCGGGACGACGGTAGGCCACCTGGCCGCCGAATGCGTCATAAGCCGGTATACCTTCCCACCTGCCTGCCAATGAAAACGATAACTTTTGAGCTTTTCCTACAACTGCTAAAAGCCCGGCACGTAAAAAATACTGATCGGGACATGCATAGAGGTTATACCCTTCCAAGCCGGCCTCTGCTTGGGATTTGAAGCTGCCATTAGATTCTTTTGGATTGAATAAATAGTAGCCATTAATAAAGCCATACGTATTTTTGAAGACTTTGTGATAGCCCTGTATTTCTACTGTTAACCCTATGCCACCATCACCCGGCTGAATGGCCTGGTCCATCATTCCAATTCTTTTTGTTCCGTTTGCCTGAGGAGCAAGGTCAGTTTCGGAATAACTTCCGGTGTTTAATTTAACACCGGCACCAACCAACAAATTACCGTTGTGCGCCTTATTGGGGTTAAATACCATATAGTTAAAACTTAACCGGATGTCTGCCAATCCACTTGCAAATACACTATAGCGGAACGTATCAACAACAGGCTGTTTTTGTCTTAAAATCTGCGACCGCTCATTGTGAACGTATGGAATAGTTGCATTTAGTTGTACACGATTTGATAGACCATAAGAAAAATTAAGGTCTAAAGCATTTGAATAAATATTAACCGCATTGCCACGGTCTATTCCATCTAAACCAATTCCACCACCAGTATTCTGCCTGTGATGCTGTTCTTCAGTGCCCACAAAGTGGCGCCACGAATGGAAATAGCGATAGTTGGCGCCTACCTGTATATCGCCTTTAGAAAGCAGGTAAGAATTGGAGAAATACATAGCGTTAACACCACCCATTTGGCGAACGGCTACACAACCCTGCGCATTTGATTGCAACTGGAGTGATGTAATAAATAATATTGATAAAATATATTTCATGATTAGTTATTTTGGTAGTGGAATAAATTTTTTAAAGCCTCATCTTTATTTTGTTGGAAATATAGCCACCGATTTTTATGCCCTGCTCTGTACTTACTATGCAGGATGGATGAAAATGAATGCCGCCAAAAAACCGGGCTGTGTTATTTTCCAATGCTGCATGCCTAAAAGAAGTAAAGTTTCTGCTTTCAATCCCGAACGGTAATTCAGAGTTATCTGTATAAGCGAAATTGTCTCCAAATATATCGGTAAGTGCTTCTGCTGCTGCTGCTGACACAGTGGAGTGCCCGCAGGTGTACTCCGGAAAAGCAGGCGTTTGCAGTAACGGCCTCCAGTTTGGATCGATGTATTTGTTGATCACCGTTTCTGGGCGTATCATATTGTACGAATACTTGGTTAGCCAGCATTCAATGAAAGCATCAAACATGGCGATGGAAGTTTTTGCGTAGGCAAAAACAGTTTGTCCATAATCGTAATTGGCTTTTTTTGCAGCAATCCCTACAATATTCATCCAGTGAGCACAAGGTGAAAACTTTTTGGTGGCAAACATTACGTGGCCAGACACATTCATTTTAAAAGGATTGTCGTCCCAGAAATTGGCGATATGTTTTTGCTCATCAGTTAAACTGTCTATAGCATTTTTTATCGCCATCACCTGTTCGTAATATTTACTTTTTTTATCGGTAATATTAAAAGGTATGGGTGGCGGTGCCGGAAACTGCCCTGCACTGTCAATGGCCATGGGTCTTATTTCCATCCAGTGAGGTTCCGAAGCATCTGCATACATGGGCGGGGTTGGAACCCAGCGGCCTTCGACATCCTTTACTGTATATTTTTCGGCACTTCTTGTTTGGGCATAATTGTCTTTTTTGCTCCAGGCTATTATGATGGCGCTGTTGCTGTCTGCAAAAGCCTGAGAAGCTTTTTCAACGTCCTCCGGTAAGCCTTTGCTGCGGGCCATTTTTAAAATACTGTCCTTGTAAACCTGCATGCTCCCTTCCGGAAAAGTTACCGATTCCCCTACTTTTATATAGCTCAGTAGAGCGGCGAGTTCATAGTTTATGGGCGCATTTGCATCAGCCTTAGCTGCAGTTGTCAGCCCATTTAGCTGTCCTGTCAGGGACTGGTATTTTTGAGGATAGCCTGCTGCTATAACCTGGTATGCCGCAATTGCACCATAGGTATAATTCCGTTCAGCCACAACTGGCGGGAAATTATTGCCCATTACAACACTATTCAATTCATACACCGTATTAGAGAACAGCAGTGGGTCTTGCAGGTACGTCTTGTACTCGAGGTTGGGCTTGCAGGAATACAATAATGCAGTCATGCAAAGAC
>JBGSIG010000114.1:0-2813 GCA_041742655.1 Ferruginibacter sp.
CAGTAAGTTTTGGGTTGTCATATATAGGTTCTCCAATCGAACCATCGCCCAAAATCAGTCCGATACCCATAAAAACAATGAATGCAGGTATTCCTAAATTTTTAGTATAGTTGTAAATTAATATTCCTACTACAACAAAAACGGATAAAAGTATTGTGATTATATCTGTTGACACATGAACGAATTTTATTTTTCAAATTATTTATTAAATGCTTCTAAGACTGCAGCTGCTCCTAGTTTTGTACCGAACGGAATGGCACTTAAATCTACCATAAAATCAGGGTTGTGATTTGTGAACGGATATAATTTACCGTCGTTCAATGCCTTTTGAAAAACATCAGGATTGGCAATACCAACAATAAAATATGCATAGGGAACCTGAGGATAATCTCGGGTTAATTGTTGAAAATCTTCAGAACCCATTACCGGAGGAGCGTTCAGGTTTTTTGTAGGACCAAACATTTTTGTGGTTGTTTTAAAAAAATCTTGTTCCGGTTGCCGATTGGCTACTTTTACTAAAGCGGGTTCAATCTTTTGTACAAGTGCTTCATTATTATTTAAAACATTTACATGTTGTTTAAATTTTATGGTAGGATACAACTCTTTTGGAAGATTATTGGAGAGAGCGATGCCTTCATTTATTTGTTTGATACGCTCTACCATTAGTTTATGATCTGATTCATGATACCATCGCAAATTTAATTTCAATTTAGCGGAAGCGGGAATTACATTATTATCCAATCCGGCTTCTACTGCCCCAACAGTTAATACGGCAGGACGTTGCGGATCTATATTTCGGCTTATGATTGTTTGGTATTGAATGATTGCATTGGCAGCCATAAGAATCGGGTCTTTGGTGTATTCCGGCGATGAACCATGTCCACCCACACCATAAAATGTAACATCCAATTGGTCAGCACCGGCCATGCGATTTCCCGGTTGATTTGAATATAACCCAACTCCTACAGGACCGGTATGCATACCGAGCATGTAAGTGGGAACAGGCACACCCTTTTTGTACATTTCATTGGCCATGGCATCTCCTCCAAATCCGTTTTCTTCTGCCGGTTGTCCAACAAAGACTAGTGTTCCTTTCCAACTGTTTTTCATATTGGCCATAATTTTAGCAATTCCAAGCATCCAAGTAGTATGAGCGTCGTGACCACAAGCATGCATTACCGGCACTACAATCCCATCTGCATTTTTCATTGTCTTTTTGCTGGCATAAGGAATATCAACGGTTTCTTCTACAGAATTACAATCCATATCGGCACGATACATCACTATTGGTCCTTCCCCATTTTTCATAATTCCAACTACGCCGGTCACACCAATCTTTTCAGTTACTTCATATCCGTATGATTTTAGCTCTTTAGCAACAATTGATGCCGTTCTAAATTCCAGGAATGCAAGTTCCGGGTTGGCATGGATGTCTTTAAAAATTTCTATTAATCTTGGACTATCTGCCTCAACCATTTTTTTTATTTGTTCGACCAGAGCATCTGAAATTACGGGTTTCTTTTGAGCATAAACTATTAAGTTCAAGCCTAAAAAACAATAACACAATAGTACTTTTTTCATCTTTTTAGTTGGTTTACCTTCTATATTAATTCAAATTACAATTAAACAGAAATTAATTTTAAATTAAGTAAACTTATGAAAAATGAACAAGACTAAAACATTTTTGTTGATTAATTATGATGGATTCGGTTAATTTTTTTATTTAAAATTTGTTTCTGGAAAATCGGAGTTTATGATGTTCCGATTGATGATAAATTTAATTTGGGGATAATTCAAGTGTGAATTATTTTATTTGAAATGCACTTTAAATAACGGTTTTATTTTACTGCAAGAAATAAACCGTAAAAAATAGTGCTTATTCGAGTTTGATTTGGTATTTGTTCGGAAGTTCTTCGCAAAACACCCCTTTTTACCGAACAACTACCGAAGCTCTATCGAACAACGACCGAACAAAACCTTTATTTTTTTACAAAAAAGTTGTCAATTACATTCATGATCGGTCAAACGTTGTCAACTAATATCAAAAGCTATCAAAAATAATTTTTTTAGATACTCAATTCAAACCTATTTTTCAGGATATAATTGTATATATCCCGTTTCCTTTTATAGCTTTGCAGCCATGAAACCAGTACATCTTTTCATTGCTTTTAACCAATCTGTTTCGGAAATTAAATTGCCTGAAAAATTCACCTTTCCGTTTTACTACGAACCGCATGAATTAAGTAAAATTGCTTCTCAAGAATTGCAACAGTATTTAGAAACCCAAACCGATTGGAAACATAATTTTGGTTTGCAGGAAGATGGAGAAGGATTAGTGATTGGTAAAATGTTTGGCGTGTTAGTCGTACAAAATCAAGCGAATGAATTGGGTTATTTGGCCGCCTTTTCAGGGAAATTGGCTAACAGCAACGAACATCACCACTTTGTTCCGCCCGTTTTTGACATGTTGAAACAAGATGGTTTTTTCAAAAAAGAAGAAAAAATACTAAACGAATACAACCGAAAAATTGAAAGGTTAGAAAACGATACAGACTTCATCACTTGTCAAAAAGAATTGGCTTCTACCCTTTTGAATGCAGAAAAAGACAAAGCCGATAAGAAAGAACAAAGCAAACAAAACAAAATCATTCGTGATAACTTGCGAGAAAAAGCAGAACGCGAATTGGATTTTGAATCCTATAAAACCTTACAAAAAAACTTGAGTAAAGAAAGTCAGTTAGAAAGCATTCAACTCAAACAAATGAATCATTTTTGGAAAGAAGAAATTGCAAAAGCCCAACAAAAGGTGAACG
>JBGSIG010000115.1:0-2181 GCA_041742655.1 Ferruginibacter sp.
GAAGCAGCCGCCAAAGTAAACTCACCGGTAATTATACAATTCAGTAATGGCGGAGCACAGTTTATGGCCGGCAAAGGAATGCCCAACGATAAATTGCAGGCAAATATATCCGGCGCTGTTTCCGGTGCTTTGCATATTCACAATGTAGCTAAACATTATGGCGTACCTGTTGTGTTACACACCGATCACGCTGCAAAAAAATGGTTGCCTTGGATTAGCGGGTTAATTGACGCCGGCGAACAGTTTTATAAAGAAAAGGGACAACCGTTATTCAGTTCTCACATGTTGGATCTTAGTGAAGAGCCCATCGAAGAAAATATTCATACATCTGTAGAATTTTATAAAAGAATGGCCCCTTTAGGCATGAGCATTGAAATTGAATTAGGTGTTACAGGAGGCGAAGAAGATGGCGTAGATAACACCGATATTGAAAACGATAAATTATATACTCAGCCCGAACATGTTGCGTACTCTTATACCGAACTTAGCAAAGTGGGAAAATTGTTTACCGTCGCAGCAGCATTTGGTAATGTGCATGGTGTATACAAATCAGGTAATGTAGAATTGCGCCCTGAAATTTTAAACAATAGCCAGGTGTATATTGAAAAGGAATTGAAAACTGGCCCCAAACCAGTATACTTTGTATTTCATGGGGGTAGCGGATCTCCTCAAAATCAGATTAGAGAAGCTATTGGTTATGGCGCTATTAAAATGAATATAGATACGGATCTGCAATGGGCGTTTTGGGATGGTGTATTAATGAATTACAAAAAGAACGAAGGATACCTGCAGGGGCAATTAGGCAATCCGGATGGAGCCGATAAACCAAATAAAAAACATTACGACCCAAGGGTATGGTTGCGCAAAGGGCAGGAAACTTTTATCAAACGCCTTGAAACAGCATTTGATGATTTGAATTGCATTAACAGAAATGCATAATTTTTTTATGATCTGAAACAGGCCTATACTTTTTGGGTAGAAACCGGTTATTTATTTAGTTTCATTGCAGAATGAAGAAATAATAAATATATTGCAACACTCTTTGAAAGCCTCTTTAAAGATCTAATAAATTGTTTAACTTTTAAAACGATCCCTTCTGCAGAATTTCAGAGCGGCAAGGATGGGCAAATATGATAAAAGAAGAAGACTTTGAAGCTAACCTTGCCGGTGAAGATGGGGAGACTGAAGAAACTAAACGGCGTTGGTTCAATCGAATTAAGAAAGGAATAACCACCGCTACCAAGGATAAGGCAGATGCGCCCGAGGGCCTGTGGACAAAATGCCCAAATTGCAAATTCACCTGTACCATAACGGAATTAAGAGAACATTTATTTGTTTGTCCAAAATGCAACCATCATCATCGCATAGGCAGCGGTGAGTATTTTGAAATTTTATTTGATGAAGGAGCCTACAAAGAGTTGTTTTCCAATATTATATCAAAAGATTATTTGGGCTTTGTAGACTTGAAACCGTATAGCAAAAGGCTTGAAGAAACTTACAAAAAAACGGATATTCACGACTCTATTACCGTTGCTCATGGCCAGGTAAAAGAGGCGGATTTGGTGGTAGCCTGTATGGATTTTGAATTTATTGGCGGTAGCCTCGGCAGCGTGATGGGTGAAAAGATAAGCCGGGCCTGCGACTATTGTATTTTGCATCGTATTCCTTTGTTGATTATAAGTAAAAGCGGCGGCGCCCGGATGATGGAAAGTGCTTTCTCTTTAATGCAGCTAGCCAAAACTTCCGGAAAGCTGTCACAATTAGCCGATGCTAAAGTTCCTTACATTTCCCTTTGTACCGATCCAACTTTTGGCGGCACTACTGCTTCTTTTGCCATGTTGGGTGATATTATTTGCGGTGAACCTGGTGCATTGATCGGCTTTGCCGGCCCAAGGGTTATTAAAGAAACCATCAAAAAAGATCTTCCTGAAGGTTTTCAGCGCAGCGAATTTTTACTGGAACATGGTTTTTTAGATTTTATCATCGACCGGAAAGAACTTAAGGAAAAGCTCGCTAATTTATTAACACTGTTTAAAAATTAGTCGTTTAAAATTTTATTATAAAAGTGCCCGGGGTTTACGAGGGTCATCCTGAAAATACGTAATGCACACTGAGTCTATATTTGGTGATAAATAAATATTAGAAAAGCCCCACGATGGCATAAAATATGTTCAAAGTGGG
>JBGSIG010000116.1:0-6757 GCA_041742655.1 Ferruginibacter sp.
GCTTTATGAATAACCTTTATTACAATTTCCTCGGTACTCAATTTTTGCAACGAATCACTTAGTGCTTCTACCGATCCATCCACGTCACCTTTAATAATTACGTTCAGTTCTTTAAAGCTGCCCAATGCCAATCGGCGGCCAATTTCATCCAATGTAATATGCTTTTTGGCCCTCATACCCTGCTCCCGCAATATCTGTCCACGTTGGTAGGCTTTTTCCCTTGCTTCACTTTCATCGGCATACACCCTGAAGGTTTCACCGGCCTGCGGCGCACCATTTAACCCTAATATTAATACCGGTGTTGACGGCGGCGCATCTTCACTGCGCTGGTTCCGCTCGTTGTACATCGCTTTTACCTTACCAAAATTTTGACCGGAAACGATCATATCGCCTTGTTTAAGCGTACCATTCTGCACCAAAATAGTAGCAACAAAACCACGCCCTTTATCAAGCGAGGCTTCAATAACTGTTCCATTGGCAACTTTGGAAGGGTTGGCTTTTAGTTCCAGTACGTCCGCTTCCAGTAATATTTTTTCCATTAAGAGGTCAATATTCAACCCCTGTTTGGCGCTAATTTCCTGGCTCTGGAATTTACCACCCCAGCTTTCTACTAAAATGTTCATGGAAGCCAATTGCTCCTTTATCTTTTCGGGGTTTGCACCGTCTCTATCAATTTTATTAATAGCAAATATCATTGGCACGCCAGCCGCCTGCGAATGCGATATTGCTTCCTTTGTTTGGGGCATTACCGCGTCATCCGCAGCAATTACTATTACGGCAATATCAGTAACCTTCGCTCCACGTGCCCTCATAGCTGTAAAGGCTTCATGGCCTGGAGTGTCTAAGAAAGTGATGGATCTACCGTCTTTTAATTTAACCTCGTAGGCGCCTATGTGTTGTGTAATACCACCTGCCTCACCGGCTATTACGTTGGTATCGCGAATGTAATCCAGCAAAGAAGTTTTACCGTGATCTACGTGGCCCATGATAGTAACGATTGGAGCCCTTGGTAAAAGATTCTCGATATCATCGTCCTCATCATCTTCTTCTATTTCGGCAGCGTCTTCCACGCCTATAAATTCTACTTCGTAATTGAATTCGCTTACTACCAATTCGATAACATCCGCCTCTAAGCGCTGGTTAATAGAAACCATTATGCCAAGGTTCATGCATTTGCTGATAATATCCGCAAAACTTACATCCATTAAACCCGCCAATTCGCTTACCGAAATAAATTCTGTAACCTGGAGTTTATTGCTTTCTTCGCCTTCTGCACCTCTTTGTGTTGCCAGCTCATCTCTTTTGGCTTTACGGTATTTGGCTTTTAAACTTTTACCTCTTCCGCCGCCACCCGATAGCTTGGCCTGTGTTTCTTTTATTTTATCCTGAATTTCTTTTGCATCAATCTCCCTGTCCTGACTACGTGCGGCAGGTGCCGTATTTCTATTGAACCTGTTTCCACCTCCCTGCGTACCGGCACCACCGGGCCTGTTAACGCCAGATGATCCACCCGGCCTGCTACCTGCAGGCCCTGAATTTGTCCGGCGATTTGGGTCATTGATGGCTGGTTTTGGAGCATGGCCCGAACCTCCCTGGTGGGGGGGTGCGCCAGGCTTTCTTTCCATAGGAATACGTTTGCGCTTGCGCTTATCGTCGTCCCGTTTGGGCCTTGTATCGTTATCGGTGGGCAATTCAATTTTGCCTAAAATTTTGGGACCTTCAATTTTATCTGCCTTTATGTTTTCGATAACCGCTGGTGCATTTATCGCTGGCTCTTCGGGTTTCACTTCCTCTTTTGCCGCCAAAGGACTTGGTACCTCAGCAGGTTTTTCAGCAACTGGTGCTTTCTCTGCTTTTGTTGATGATTCCGCAGGTTTTTCCGCTACTTTTTTCGTAGATTTCTTTGGCCTTGTTGAAGAATCAATGGAATCCAGGTCAATTTTATTAACCACTTTAGGAGCTTCCAGTTCCGGAGCTTCTATCTTGGTAAGTTCTACTTTTTCTGTACTTTTTTCTGCTGGTTTTTCCGGCGAAGTTTTTTTCGCTTCCTGGTTTTTATCGGCAGTTTCAGGCACTTCGGGTGGTACTTCAGGCACATGCTTTTCCTGTTTAGCAACAGCCTCTGGTTGTTCCACTATATTTGTAACAGGCGTTGTATCCTCAGTTTTTTCAACCGGTGCAGCAGTTGTTGGAGAAGAATCTTTCTTTTTTATAGATAGATCTTCTTCGTCTCTCTTCCTTTTTGGTTCTGTTACGCCCGCGCCTTTAGATAATTCTATTTTTTGCGCTTTTTCTTTAGCTACTTTATCCTGCTGAAACTCTGACTGAAGCACACGGTACATCTGTTCCGTAAGCCTTGAGCCTGGTTTCAGTTCGTCGCCGCCAAAGCCTTTTATTTCCAGAAACTCAATAAGTGTGTTTGTTCCTATATTAAATTCTTTGGCCGCCGCCATCAATCTTGGTGTATTTGTTGCTACTTCTGACATTCGTGTTTTGTGTGCCTATAACTATTGGTTTATAGACGGTAATTTTCTTTTAAGTTTATAATTCCCTTCCATTATCATTACTCATTCTCAAATTCTTCATTTAATATTCTCAGCACATCAGCTATGGTTTCCTTTTCCAAATCTGTTCTGCGTTCCAATTCTGCCGCCGTTAAATCGAGTACAGAACGGGCAGTATCGCATCCTATTTTTTTCAAGGCTTCAATCACCCATGGTTCTATTTCATCTGTAAATTCGTCGAGATCAATATCAAATTCATCCACTTCTCCTTCGTTATCTCTAAACACATCAATTTCGAAACCGGTTAATTCGCACGCCAATTTAATATTTACTCCCCTGCGGCCTATTGCCAATGAAACCTGGTCGGGTTTTAAAAACACGGTAGCATGTTTTTTTTCCTCATCTATATCAATACTTGTAATTTTTGCCGGCGTCAGTGATCTTTGTATCAATAACTGGATATTACTCGTCCAGTTAATGACGTCAATATTTTCATTCTTTAACTCCCTCACAATTCCATGTATACGGCTACCCTTCATGCCTACGCAAGCGCCTACCGGATCAATCCTGTCATCAAAACTTTCCACCGCTATTTTAGCCCGCTCACCCGGATCTCTTACAATTTTCTTCACTACTATTAAGCCATCAAATATTTCGGGCACTTCAATTTCCAATAATTTTTCAAGAAAAGACGGGCTTGTTCTGGAAACTACAATAACAGCCTGGCTATTCTTTAGTTCAACCTTTTTAACAACGCCTCTTACATTTTCACCTTTTTTAAAATAATCAGAAGGTATTTGTTCCGACTTAGGTAAAATCATTTCATTGCCTTCTTCATCAAGAAGCAACACTTCCTTTTTCCAAACCTGGTAAACTTCGCCACTCACGATATCGCCTACACGATCTTCATACTTTTTTATCAGCAGGTTTTTCTTTAAATCATTGATGCGGCTTGCAAGTGTTTGCTTTCCGGCCAATATGGCTCTGCGGCCAAATTCTTTTTGTATATCAACTGCTTCGTATAGTTCTTCCCCTACCGCATAATCAGGTTCTATCTTAATAGCATCACTGTATTCAATTTCAATAAGGGTATTATAAATATCCCCGTCGTCAACAATGGTGCGGCGACGGAAAATCTCAAGATCTCCCTTCTGATCATTTACGATTACATCAAACTGATCGTCGCTGCCATACTTTTTACGGATTAATGTTTTAAAAACATCTTCCATAACTTTCATCAATGTTGGACGATCTATGTTTTCAGCCTCTTTAAATTCCTGAAAGGAATCAATTAAATTAATACTTGCCATAAACTTACCAGCCTCACCTTGCATCCCCGCCGGCAGGGATTTTTTGTTATTTAATTAAAAAGAAATTAATACTATTGTCTGTTTTATGTTTTCAAACGGAATTTCTTTTGCTATAAGAACCGCTTTTTTATTTTTTCCTTCTGTGTATTCGATTGAAACTGTGTTGCCGGTAACCGCTATCAATTTCCCCTCTTGCTTTATGTCGTCCGTAGTTGTAATTGCCACATTGCGACCAATATTTTTTTTATATTGACGAAGCAACTTCAATGGTTCATCAATGCCGGGGCTGGACACTTCCAGTGAAAAATTACCTTCGGGATACCATCCTTCCTCCTCTATTGTGCGATACATGGCTCTGTTAATCTTCACGCACTTGTCAATATTTAAACCGCCGTCTGCATCTAAGTATACCTTAATGTTATTAGTAGGTTTAACATGTACTGATACTAAAAAAATATCTTCTGTGTCCGACAGCAATTTTCCTATCAATCCCTCAACCGCCTGTATGCTTGTAACTTCAGTCATAATAAAAGAAGAAGGGAACGATCTCCGTTCCCTTCATTTGTTTCTTTTTCCGCAGCAAATATAGTAAAATTATTCTTACCAAAAAATTGTCGCAGCATAATATACAGGGAATTTAGTTTTGCCGTAAAGACATTTTTTATGTCTTTGATGCATCAACGGCTTAACGCCCTAACGGCTATTTGCTATTTCAGCCGTAGGCTGTGCCTGCCTGTCCGGCAGTCTGTCCGGTAGGGAGGTCAGCGCCCACAAACGGCAATGCAAAGCAGATCCGACTGTCGGATTTTAAATGCCCCTTTTCGTCTTCTGGTATTAAAAATATTTTCTGTATTTTAACAAGATTGTTTTTAATTGCTTTTATACCTTTACAATATGAATATTTTTAAATTAGCTTTCGAACTTTTTATTTTATACCTGGTATATAAACTGGTTTTTGATTTAATTATTCCGGTGGCAAAAACTACAAAACAGGTTAAAAAGCAATTTGTTGATATGAACAGCCAAATGCAGGAAAACATGAGGCAACAGGAACGGCAACAAAATAATAGTTACAGTACTACAAAAACTACTACCCCCGCATCCAAAAAAAATGAAGATTATATTGACTTCGAAGAAGTTAAGTAGTCTTGGATGTAGTTATCAAAATTAATTGCTTCAATTGCCTGGCCTGGTAATAAATGATGAGTTAATAATTTCACTTCTCTTGCTCCTTCTATATTTACTATCGAATCGTCAATAAATAAAGTCTCTTCTGCATTTAGACCGGCATCGCTTAAAACAAATTCATAGGTGGCCGGATAAGGTTTGCGCTGCTGTATGGAATGAGAGTAATAAGCTTTAATAAAATAATCATCAAGGCTTGACTTGCCGGTTTCTTCTTCAAATATTTTGGCAAAGGCTTTTAAATGAATGCTGTTGGTATTACTTAATAAATAAACATTATATTTTTCACTTAACTCTTCAAGACAGTTTAGGCTTTTAATTCTAAAGTTTAGTAACATAGCGTTCCACGCATTTTTTATTTGTTCTTTGGTGGTAGCTGCGGCGCAATATTGCTCAATTGCGTTATAAAAATTGTCGTTCGATATTTTACCGGTTTCCAATTCCTCAAATAGGTGATTAGCTCCAGATTGGGAATACAACTCATCAAATTGAAGAACACCCAGCTTTTTAAAAGCATCTGCTGTTTTATTGTAATCTATGTTTAGCAAAACCCCGCCAAGATCGAATAGCAGATTTTTTATTTTTGCCATAATTTTAATTTTTGATTTCAAAATTATCTTATTTTACTTACTTTTGCCGTCCGTTATGTAAAAATAACAGGGCCTATAGCTCAGTTGGTTAGAGCACCTGACTCATAATCAGGTGGTCCCTGGTTCGAGCCCAGGTGGGCCCACAAATACAGAAATAGCCCGAATTACTTCGGGCAATTTTTTTAATTTCATTTAACCTTTCATTAACCCTGCTGGCTATTATTTTTGCCACTCAAGATTACATTATGAAGAAAACTGCATTTATCGTAATTGCACTTATTTCCTTTTCTACAGTTTTTGCACAATCGAAAACAGACTCAACCAACACAAAGAAAAAAAAAGATTGGAGTAAAATTGATCTTAGCCGTTCGGGCGATCATATTTTGCTTCAGGGAAGTTATGATGGATGGGCAGGTATGCCGGACAGTATCAATAAACTTCAGCAAGGATTTTCACGCGGCTTTAATGCCTATATTATGCTGAACAAACCCTTTAAAACGAACCCAGTCTTAAGCGTTGCCTTTGGTGTAGGCATAAGTACCAGCAGCATATTTTTTGAGAAGGCCGATGTTGCTATCACCTCGCAATCGTTAACACTTCCTTTCGTCAATCTTGATTCAGCCGATCATTTTAAAAAATATAAGTTAAGTACTGCATACCTTGAAGCCCCTTTTGAACTCCGCTATACGTCCAACCCGGCAGATGAGGCAAGAAGTTGGAAAGGTGCACTGGGTGTAAAAATAGGAACCCTTGTCAATGTGCATACAAAAGGAAAAACACTGCTTACCAAAAATGATGTGACGCTGAATCCCTATACAGAAAAGTTGGCTAAAAAGACTTTTTTTAATACTACCCGTATAGCAGCAACAGCAAGGTTTGGGTATGGGCATTTTACCATTTTTGGCGCATATACACTTACGTCATTTTTAAAGGATAACGTAGGCCCGCCTATTAAACCTTACCAAATTGGGCTTACTTTAAGCGGACTTTAATTGTTTAACAAAATAAATTATCATCCCGGCTAATACGCCGGGATTTTTGTTTTTCAATGACTTAACTTTGCAACTTATAAATTTTCATGAGCGACGAAATTAAACATGAATGCGGCCTGGCCTTCATCAGACTTCGAAAACCTTTCAGTTATTATCAACAACAATATGGTACAGTT
>JBGSIG010000117.1:0-3870 GCA_041742655.1 Ferruginibacter sp.
GTGCGATGTTGCATTCTTGCTACTGTCTTTTTTTATATTGGCAACTAAAACAAAACCACCTGAATCCGTGGCGGTGGTTACTCCTAACTCTGTATCTACCAAAATAGCAAAAGAAGAAGCCATATTGGTAACACTTACAAAAGAAGGGAAAGTGTATTTGTTGCTGGGCGATAAAGCACATAAAAACGCCATTCTGGAAGATATTAATACTACAAGGGAACTTGGATTGACTGCGCAGGAAATGACCAAATTAAAAAAGATGGAGTTTATAGGCGTACCCTTAAACCAGCTTAAAGGATTGTTAGATTTAAAGGCGCCGATGGAACCAGGAAAAATGCCCGGTATACCAATTGATAGTACTAATAACGAGTTGACTTATTGGATACGCAGTGTAACCAATGCCTATAAAGGCGAAAACATGGACAACTTAAATCTATTGGTAAAAGGCGATAACCAGGCGCTTTACCCCAGCTTTAAAGATATTAAAGAGGCATTTAAAAAGAATGAAATTTACAAATTTAAAGTTGTTACAAATTCTGAACCACCTCCACCCGGATCGGAGTTGGCAAAGGAGGCAATGAAGAGCAAATTAGATTAGTTAACTTTTATTTTATTTTTTAAACAAATAAAAAATTACTGATATGGCAGAAATGGATACCTCGTCGGGAGGCGGACATAAAAAAGGCCCCGGCGTCAAAAAGCCAAAAAAGCAATCCACCAGGGTAGATCTTACCCCAATGGTTGACTTAGGATTTTTGTTAATTACATTTTTTGTATTTACTACCACTATGAGTTCGGCTACCGCCATGAATATGAATGAGCCAAAAGATGACCCGGAAAATCAAATGAAAATTAAAAATTCGGGTGCCATGACTATTCTGTTGGGTAAACAAGATCAGTTGTATTATTATATGGGTGAATTGTCGCCAACCGATCCATCAAAACAGTTCATGAGCAGCAGTTTTAAAGACATTCGCCAGGTAATTTTAGACAAAAAAAATGCTACACCAATCGGAGATTTGATGTACATCATTAAATCGGATAAGGAGGCCACTTTTAAGAATGCGATCGATATTTTGGATGAGATGTCAATTAATCAGGTTCCACCGGGTCATTACGCAGAAGTTGAGATGAGCCCTGTAGAATCTAATTTGGTGCAACAAACAGAAGTGGCCAACGGGATAAAGTAAATTATGAAAATGTCAGGATTTAGCATCTAACTACAAATTATTTAAAAATGGACATAAATAAAATATTAAGCGCAGATATCCTTAATATAGTTTTTGAGGGTAGAAATAAAGAGTACGGTGCTTACGATCTTAGGAAGACTTACAATAGCCGGCTTAAAAAGGCGTTACTTGCTACGGGGACAGTAATTTTATTGATCGTCCTTGGTTCAATTTTTTCGAAGCTATCGGGTAAATCAAGCACTGAAGAGCTTGAAGTTGTGGATACGCAAATGGCGGAAGTAAAGAAAAATGAGCCACCGCCACCGCCACCACCGCCACCTCCGCCCACTCCACCACCGCCTGAAGTAAACCAGGTTAAATTTACACCGCCTAAGATTGTAAAAGACGAAGAGGTAAAGGAAGATGAAAAAATTGAGGAGATAAAAGAAGACCAGGTAATTAGTACCAAAACTGTGGAAAGTGAGAACAAAATAGCAATCGTGCAGGCCCCCGTGGAGGATAAAGGTTCACAGATTACAGAGGCGCCTAAAAATGACGATGAAGATAAAATTTTCACAAAGGTAGAAAATGAGGCTTCGTTTCCGGGCGGGCAAACTGCGTGGAGAAGGTATTTGGAAAGAAACCTAAATCCCAGTGCACCTGTTGACAATGGGGCTCCTCCGGGTACTTACCAGGTAATTGTAAGGTTTATAGTAAGTAAAGACGGATCCATCAGTGATGTGCAGGCAGAAACAAAGCATGGGTATGGAATGGAAGAGGAGGCTACTAAGATTATTAAGAAAGGCCCCAAGTGGACACCTGCTTTACAAAACGGTCGTAATGTAAATGCATATCGTCGGCAGCCAATTACCTTCGTTGTTCAGGACGAGTAATACTTTAAAAAATTTATTTACAGCCCTTCGCAGTTTTTGCGGAGGGATTTTTTTTGGTGCACCTTGCTTGCATGGCGATGAACTTGATTGTGGATTGATTTTCTAAATATAGAAGAAAGTTTAAATTAAACTGCGTCAAAGCCCTTAGATAATACCAACTTTATCAAGGTCGATCAAGCTGTCTGTGTATTTTGAAGATTAGATATCCATAATAAAGTTACAAAAAGTGTCAAGGCTAATTGAATTGTTTTTTTATCGTGTTTGTTGGGTGTTATTTTGCAAAAAGCCCTCTTTCAAAATTGCATGACTTAACCTCACTGCAAATGGTAAGTTTTGGTGTCGGTAGTTTTGACGATTTTACCATATTATATTTAATACTTCTCAGCCTTGGGCTGTGTCACCGCTGGGACAGATGCGGCTGGAAGCCATGAATAGAAAACGCCTTAATGGCAAACATTATTTATCTTTGCGCCTCAATTTGGTTTGCCTGCAAGCATCCAATCTTTAAAAGATTTTCCGGCTGCGCCGGAATCAAATTAATTTTTATGGCAGTATTACACAACAGGGTTTCCCAGGCGGAACTAAAAAAATTATTGTACCAGGAAACTACTCCCCGCATTACCATTTCTTTTTACCATTATTTCTCCATCGATGATCCAAAGTTATTTAGAGATGAACTTTATTCAGCGCTGAACCAGTTAAAAGTTTTTGGCAGAATTTATGTTGCCCATGAAGGAATTAACGCACAGGTGAGCGTGCCTGGAACTAACTTTGAAGCCTTTAAAAATCATTTATATTCAATTGGGTCGTTAGAGGGCGTCCGCTTAAATATTGCAATAGATGATGATGGTAAATCTTTTTGGGTGCTGAAAATAAAAGTACGGGATAAAATTGTAGCCGACGGTATTACGGATGGATCGTTTAGTATGGCAAAAAAAGGCAATTATGTAAATGCGCAGCAAATGAATGAACTGATGAAGGATGACAATACTGTAGTGATTGATATGCGCAATCATTACGAATACGAAGTGGGGCATTTTGAAGAAGCGATTGAAATACCCAGTGATACTTTCAGGGAACAACTACCAATGGCAGTATCCATGATGCAGGATAAAAAAGAGAAGAATATTATTATGTACTGCACTGGCGGAATACGCTGCGAAAAGGCGAGTGCCTATATGCTGCACAATGGTTTTAATAATGTATTTCACTTAGAGGGTGGCATTATTAATTACGCAAAGCAGGCAAAAGAAAATAATCTACCCAGTAAATTTGTCGGTAAAAACTTTGTGTTCGACGACAGGCTGGGGGAGCGTATAACACCGGACATTATTGCACAGTGTCATCAATGCGGCGAGCCTGCTGATACACATACCAATTGTAAAAATGAAGCCTGCCACTTATTATTTATTCAATGCGAAGCGTGCGCAACAAACTATGATGGCTGTTGCAGTGAAGCCTGCCAAACAGTTTTTAACCTGCCAATAGAAGTACAAAAAGAACTGCGTAAAGGAATTGAAAAGGACGCTATGATTTTTAATAAAAGTAAACAAAGATTGAGGCCAAGGCTGGAGGAATGGCCTCCCTGCCCTCCGAAGGAGGGTTCTTAGAATCTGAAATTTCGAGATACTCTGCTAAATAAAAAAGAGTTGAATAATTCAACTCTGTAGGGTATTCCTGTAAATTCCAAGGTTAAAAAATCACTGCCAAAAAATCAGTGTGATTTCTTTACGGATAACAATTATTTTCTATTTCTATTTCAATTTTGTGATGTAAGCTTGTAATATTTTTTTTGGGGCAATACCCTT
>JBGSIG010000118.1:0-9589 GCA_041742655.1 Ferruginibacter sp.
CTGTTCCAGTTAAAACAGATATTGATAGTAGGCTATAACGAAACAGCAAAGAAGTTGGAGACTTATTTTGAGGAAGAAGGAATAAACACTCAGTTTCTGGGCTTTACAGAAGACGAACAAAATGTGTTTGAATTATCAAAACATCCAATTCTTTCAAGTATCTCAGATACAATTGAAATCGCAAAAAAACTAAATGTGGAAGAAATTTTTTCTACCATCACACCCGAGCAAAATAGCTATATCTATAAATTAATGAACCGTGCTGAAAAGGAATGCATACGGTTTAAAATAGTGCCTGATTTATCCTTATTTATAAACAAGCCAGTGCATATAGATTACATAAGAGATATGCCGATTCTTTCTTTAAGAAGTGAGCCACTGGACGATGTTGGGAATAGGATCAAAAAGAGGATGCTGGATATTTGTGTTAGTTTACTGGTTGTGGTTTTTATTTTAAGCTGGCTCGTGCCTATTTTAGGAATATTAATTATTTTAGAATCCAAAGGCCCTATTATTTTTTCTCAGTTACGTTCCGGAAAAAACAACAATAATTTTCGATGCTACAAGTTTAGGAGTATGTATGTAAATAAAGACTCCGATAGTAAGCAGGCGTCTCTGAATGATTCAAGGATCACAAAGGTCGGCCGCTTCATACGCAAGACAAGCCTGGACGAATTTCCTCAATTTTTTAACGTATTGAAAGGTGAAATGAGCCTTGTGGGTCCGCGGCCTCACATGGTAAAACATACCTCCGATTATTCCAAAATTGTAGATCAGTTTATGGTTCGCCAGTTTTTAAAGCCCGGCATCACGGGCTGGGCACAGGTAAATGGGTTTAGGGGCGAAATTTCGGATCCCGAACAAATAAAAATGAGGGTAAATAACGATCTGTGGTATTTGGAAAACTGGACTATCTGGCTGGATGTGAGAATAATATTGCTGACGGTTTATAGGATTTTTAAAGGAGATGAAAAAGCTTTTTAAACACTAGTATTTGTGCAGCTTTTTATTAATAAGAAGTTGTTAAATGCGGCAATATTATGTCTGGGTTGTGACTCAGATCAGCGAAGCTTTGCTCCCAATAATCCTTACAAATCGATTATACTTAAACGGACTACATATTTTTAAATGACTGATACAAAAGAGTTAAAATCAAAGGCAATTACAGGTTCAATATGGTCATTACTTGAAACCTTTTCTGTACAAATTGTACAATTGATTGTAGGAATTATTTTAGCCAGAATACTTGACCCCAAAGATTATGGCCTAATCGCACTCACCGGAATTTTTACAAGTATATCTGCAGCAATAACGGACGGAGGTTTTGAGAAGATACTTATTCAACGAAAAAATTTACTGCCTATTCAGATAAGTACTGTATTTTATATTAATGTTTTATTGGGAACTTTTATGATGCTTAGCCTTATTTTTTCTGCGCCATTCATATCAATTTTTTTTTCCGCTCCTGATCTCACACCAATATTGCAGGTAACGTCAATCGGTATTTTACTAACTGCTCTTACTCAAACACAACAAACGCTTATTTTAAAAGAACTGCATTTTAAAAAAATATCTAAAATAAGAATTGCTACTAGTCTTATCGGTGGTATTTTAGGTATTATTTTAGCATATAGCGGTTTTGGTGTGTGGGCTCTTGTTTATTCAATATTAGTTCCTCAAATATTTCGTGCATTATTTTTTTGGATTCGAGCTTCCTGGTATCCACAATTAAAATTTTCATATCAATCAGTTAAATCTTTAATTCCTTATGGTTTAAATATTTTGGGAAGTAGTATTTTCTTTTTTATTATACAACAATTTAATGTTTTTATAGTAGGGAAATATTACAATAAAACAGAATTGGGTTTATTTAACAGAGGGAGCAAATTTCCTGATTTGGTTATTTATGTTATCCAAAGTGTAGTACTTAAAATGTCGCTACCATTATTTTCAAAGTTACAAGATCAGCCAGATGCACTTTTATCTATTGTAAAAAAAACAAATAAAATTGTAGCATTTATTTCATTTCCTCTTTTGATGCTTTTATTTTTAAAAGCAGAAGACATAACTATTTTGCTTTTTACGGAAAAGTGGCGTGGCTCCATTATTTTTTTACAGCTTTTTTGTATCGTTAAATTATTGGAACCTTTTATAAGCATTCATCGTGAACTAATTTTAGCACAAGGACATTCTAAATTACTTTTAAAATTATTTACCGTACTATCACTTATGGAGATTATCCTTGTTCTCGCTGTTGTTAAGTATGGCATACTATATCTTGTATTGGCAACATTTATTAGCAGAATAACTCAATATTTAACCTATACATATATAAATTCAAAAAGGCTTAAATATGTATGGCGAAATGAATTACTCATGTATAAAACTTATATTATAATTACAATTTTAATGTGTTTAGTTGTACTGACGTCGAACTATTGTATATCGTATTTTGGACTTTCTTTATCCCTGTTTTGGAAACTTCTTTTACAAATGTTTCTGGGCGGTTTATCATATTGCTATTTTGCTTATCAATTTAAGGTCGAAGAAATATCCCTTTTTCTTACTGTAAACAATATTTTCTCCAAAAAAATGAATATTAATAATCTCCGAAAGTGAATTTTAAACAAAAAGTATTACATAAAATAGCCTCTATAATACGTTCGTCAAATTTAGCGAAATACTGTTCTCTAAATAATGACAAAAGAAAAACTACTCCATTCAAATTGGTTTATTTTTGCGGCGATAGGGGGCTCAACTACCTTAATGCTTCCTTGATTTCTGTTTTCAAACATTGGAAAGAATTACCCGATGTTTTTATTATATCAGACGGGACTTCTGTAAGCACAATTCGTGGTGGATTGGTTAAATGGCCTAAGAAAGTAGATATTATTCTTTGGAAGGAATGTGCAGATTATTTTAATGCAAATGGGAATAGCGATTTATTTAAATACGCATGCGATGAACTATGGGGAAAAAAATTTGCTGCGATAATTTACTGTGCTCAAAAATTTCCAACATTGTATACGGACTCTGATATTTTATGGTTTTCATACCCAAATATTGATACAACTTCAGCAAAGCCAGTATTAAAAATGTGTGAAGACATAAGTTATTGTTATAGTGAAAATATGATCGAGGCGCTAAATCAACAGAAAGTTTATGATATCAAGCCCTTAAATGCAGGATTAATATATGCCAGCGGTGACTTTTCCGGTTTTGATGGTTGGAAATTATTAACAAAATATCTAAAAACAAACCCGGACAATAGAACTGAACAAACTTCTTTTGCAATTTTGAACAACTACTTTAACCCGACTGAGTTTTTTAAATTATCCGAAGTAATCATAAAGGTTGATGATGAGTATGGTTTAAGATATAGTAAAACGCAATTTCCGGATATGTTAGCCAGGCATTATGTAAATAAAAAGGAAACAACCTTTTGGAGAGATTTTCTTTTTATGTTTTTTAGAAAATAGAAGTTGAGGTTAACCAAAATGATCTTCTTTTCTGAAGTTAATTGTTCGTTGTAGTGACATTTTTTCAATTAGTTGCCTTCAATTAGTAAAGTATTGAACTCAAAAAAAAATGTGTATGTTTTTGTAGTTGCATTTACAGTGTATTTTATACCCTTTATTTTAATGGCTCGATTTGGTGTTTTAAGTGATAAGATAGCAACTTTGATACAATCAGCGGCTACTTTGGTTATGATTGTTTACTCAAGAAAAATCTTTACAAACTATGAGTTCGAGAGCAAATATTTTAAAAATATTTTTACTATATTTATAGTGTATGGCTTTATTTTGATTATCAGGGGAATTGAACTTGATTACCAGCAATTCAAATTTTATGTACAAAATGATTTCGTTTTTTGGCCATTTATCATTCCTTTAGCCATTTTTTTTAATAAAGATGATCTTTCACTTTTTTACTTAATAAAGTCTTTTTACATTTTAGGAGTTATATTTCTCGCAATTAGTATATTAGATTCAACGTTAGTGAAAGAAAGAATTACCGCTGAATTATTTATACAGCCATTTGCTTTTACTTGCTGCTTTTTATTTTTAAATGCAAAATATCTATCAAAAAAGATAACCTTGGTAGCATTTATTTCACTTGTTGTTGGAGTTCTATCATTTATTTATTTAGCTAGAAGGAATGCAATTATTTCTTATGGTGCACCATTGATGCTTGGCCTCTATTTTATCCTGCGTAATCTTAATGCTGCAAAATTTTTCAGGCTATTTCCTTTGCTTATAGGCCTATCAGCATTAATTCTTTCAGATTTAGACTTGTTACCTACCTCCTTAACAAGCAAATTAAATGACAGGTTAACTGAAAATTCCAGATCTTATGTGTATGAAAATTTTTTTAAAGGAATGGAAGGCCATATGCTGCTCGGTAAAGGGATGAATGGTACTTACTATAGCCCAATTGACGAACAAACCACTGATGATGGAGTTACATTTGTAGAGGTTCAATATAGAAATGCAATTGAAACTGGATATTTACAACTGATACTAAATGGTGGATATATTTATCTCGCACTATTTCTGTTGATTTTGGTACCTGCCGCATATTTAGGTATTTTTAAATCAACAAATCATCTCTCAGTAGCATTTGGGTGTACTATACTTTTATGGCTGGTTGATATGGCAGCTTACGGTTTACCGAGAATGTTATTGCAATATTTGCTTGTTTGGATAAGTGCAGGGTTTTGTTATAAAAGAAGTTTTAGGCACAAATCTGATGAAGAAATAGCCGAGTCTTTTAAGGCAGTTGGCTTAGCATAATTATTTGCTAAGTGCGGTTTTGCGACAAATAAGCGGAATTTGTATCAGATAATTTACAAAAAAGTTTATATGAGAATTCTTTGGTTTACAAATACGCCTTCTAATGCATCAGAAGAATTTGGATATCGGTATATGGGCGGCGGGTGGATTCGCGAACTAGAAAAAAAGTTTATTTTAGAAGGAAAGGGTGAATTAGGAATATGTTTTTTTTATTCTGGTGCAGAATATAAAACATTGCCAAAGGATAAGGTAATTTACTATGGAATGCCATTTCAGCAAGAAAGCTCGTTAAAAAGGCTCATTCATAGACATAAAGCAATTTTAGATGACGAGCAATCCAATTTTATTTCAGCTGTTTTAGAAGATTTTAAACCCGATATCATTCATGTTTTTGGAACCGAGATGGGATATGGTAAACTATTAATTAATAAATTTCAAAAAGTGGTATTCCATCTTCAGGGTTTAATTGCCCCATATTCTGAAGTTTATTTTCCTCCGCAAATTACTAAACAGAAAAAGTTTTTTGGTGGGAGTTTAAAAGATATGATAAGAGGTTTAACATGGCATAATAAATATATGCTATTTAAAAAAAGAGAAAAAAGAGAAATTGAAATAGTATGCCAGTGGAAATATTTCATGGGAAGGACAGAATGGGATAAAAATTACATTAAGCTCTTAAATCCCAATGCTAAATATTTTCATTGTGATGAATTGCTACGGGGCATTTTTTTTGATCATGTATGGGAAGCCCCCATAGTAACAAAAAATGAATTTAAAGTTACAATTGGCACCACAATAAATCAAAATATATACAAGGGGCTAGATGTTATTTATAAAGTTATTCCACTATTAAAAAATTTTTCTATAGAATGGAAAATCTTTGGTATAGAGGATGACAGCCTATTAAATAAAACGATTAAAAACTCGCTGGGTATTAATCAAACTTTTTCGAATTTAAAATTTTACGGCCAAACGGTAGCGAAAGATTTGATTAAAGAACTTAAAAATTGTCATTTTTTTGTACATCCTTCTTATATCGATAATAGCCCTAACAGCGTCTGTGAAGCAATGTTATTGGGAATGCCAGTATTATCGTCTTCGGTTGGCGGCGTCAAGTCTTTAATTACTCATAATGAAAATGGTTTTCTATTTAATCCTTATGATAAGTACGACCTTGCCGGACTACTAGGTTCATTAATTAATAACTATGATAAAGCTCTTTGTGCAGGCCGGGAAGCAAGGCTTACGGCCTTAAAGCGGCACTCTTCGGATGATACTATTAATGTTCTAAATGGCATTTATAACAAGATTTATAATGACTGATTTATTAAGTAGGATTTTTTTAAAGAACAGGATATGGAAACTTAAATGTCTTTCTATTTTTTCTACTGTTCTCATGAAATTTGATTTGCTCTTAAAACAAGTAGTTTTTGGTAAGGGTCTTCGTTTTTGGGGGCTGGCATATTTTATTCGTTTTCCAAATTCAAAAATAACCATAGGGAATTTTGTTGGTTTTCGTTCAGACAAAATTTCAAATCTTATTGGAGTTAACAGAAGATGTATTATTTCCACGCATGGCGAAAATGCACTTATCTCCATTGGAGATAATTGTGGACTAAGCGGTACTGTGATTGGAGCGATGAAAAGAATTATCATCGGCGACAATGTCTTATGTGGAGCCAACACCCTCATAACAGATTTTGACTGGCATGGTCTTCAACCAGATAAGAGGCGAACATCGACTGGCGAATCTAAAGAAATTATCATTGGCAACAACGTTTTTATTGGATACGGAGCAGTCATATTAAAAGGAGTTACCATTGGTAATAATTCAGTCATTGGTGCAAACAGCGTCGTTACTAAAAGTATTCCGGCAAACGTTATCGCAGCGGGAAATCCATGTATTGTTTTAAAAATATTAGAAAAAGAATAATCATTAGTTAATAGAGTTGAGATTTTTAGTATGTATATTTTTCATTTAGGTATGTCCTGTTATCCGGGCAGTAGTGCTACCGCCCAAAGAATAAGATTAACTCTAAAAGGATTAAAACTTTTAGGATTTTATCCATTAATTATTAATAAACGTAGCTTCAACTCCAAAGGCTATAAAACAGTCAACAGGAGTGACGGTATCCCTTTTTTATTTACCTCTTATAAACCTTATAGACCTGCATCTTTCTTTTTACGAAATATCAATAAATTTACTGGCGTTGCAGGGGAAGCATTTTTATTATTTACTAAACGAAAAAAATTACATACTGCCATTCTTTACACTTCGTCATTTAGCGAATTGGTGTATTATCGGTTAATATCGAAATTATTAGGTTTTAAAATAATCATTCAATATGTGGAGTTAAGGTCATCGATACCTGAAAGAAATAATTTTGGGAATAGACTAAATGATAAACTGTTCGATCAGTATTTTTATCTTTTTTGTGATGGAGTAATTGCGATAAGCGATTTCTTAGCAGATCACGTAACAGCTAAAAGTAGAAATTTGCCAACGATAAAATTGCCAGCTATTTGTGATTTTAATCAATTTAGTAATGTACAGCCCCACTTTTCATCGCCGTACTTAATGTACTGCGGCAATATTATTTATATTGAAGTAATTGAATTTATTATAGATATTTTTGTTGAATTAAAAGCAAGAAATAAATACGAAGGAAACCTGATATTGGTGATATCAGGTACTGATGAAAATAACTGGAAATTACTTAAAACAAAAATAACCAGGCTCGATTGTGGTAATTGCATTATAATAAAAACCAATATTCCTTATAGCGATTTATTATCGCTATATAAAGGAGCAGATATACTTATGATACCTATGAGGGATACCTTACAGGATAATGCAAGGTTTCCGCATAAAATAGGAGAATACAGCGCATCCCAAAGGCCCATTCTTTCATCCAATTCTGGGGAATTAAAAATTTACTTTAAAGATGGAATTTCTGCAATACTTGCCAATGACTATTCACTCACATCATATGTAAAAAAACTTGTTGAAATATTACCTGAAAAAGCAAATTTGGATGACATTGGCAGAAGAGGATACGAAACAGGGATAGAAAATTTTGACTATCGATCTCAGGCATTGAAATTGAGTAAATTTATTCTGAACTTGTAAAATATTAAATTATGACCGGACTTTTAAGGAAAGTGTTTTTTAAAACTCGCCTTTTTTTTGCCAATGAACAAACTAAGGCGGCAATATTCTCAAAATACCTGGGCGTTAAATTTGGTAAAAATGTAAGGATTACAGATAAACCTTCGTTCGGAAGTGAACCATATCTGATAACAATTGGTAATGACGTTACAATTACAGATGGAGTGATTTTTCACAATCATGATGGAGGTGTCGGAATACTCAGGAAAAAATATCCGGGCATTGATATCATAAAACCAATTAAAGTTGGAAATAATGTTTTTATTGGAAGCAGGGTAATTATTATGCCGGGTATAACAATAGGAAATGATATTATTATAGGAGCGGGGAGTGTGATAACTAAAGATATACCAGACGGAGTAGTGGTGGTCGGAGTTCCCGGTAAAATTATCAGGACTGTGGCAGAGTATGAGGAGAAAATAATGAAAGATGCAATCTATATTAAAAATCGAGACGTTAATAGTGGCAGAAAAAATGAAATTTTAAAAGCTTTGAAAATAAAATAGTTTAAACAGATTTATTACGCCTATAAATTTTTAAGAGTGCGCATTTGGCAAAAAAGCATGAATTAAGAGATTATATGTTTTCATAGATGCTAAAAAATGATAAAAGTATTAATATTAAATGATGTTTTGGCCAAGGGTGGTAAAGAAAGAAGAATTGTAGAACTGCTAAAATATTCTAAACAGCATTTTGAGATCACATACGAAATAATTTTTATGTATGAAGGAGTGGATTACCCTGATATTTATAATACCAATTATCCCATTCATTTTATTAATTGGTCAAATAAAAAAAGCATTAAAGGCTTTAAAAAAATATTGACTATCACTAAGTCATTTCAACCTGACATAATACATTCCTGGTCGAGTATGACGGATATGATTAGTATACTTTTAAAGTTTCACCAAAATAAAAAGTTTATTTCCAGCATGATAGCTTTATCTCTACCATTCAGGAGCTACAAAAATAAAGATTATCTTAGGTCAAAATTTTCATTTCCGTTTGCAGATGTAATTACGGCAAATACTAATGCAGGATTAATTAGCTATAGAGCTCCGGCTTCAAAAAGTGTATGTATATACAATGGATTTAACTTCCAAAGAATAAACCACCTTCAAAACCCAGCATTGTTAAAAAAAGAAATGGGATTAGAACATACATTTATTGTAGGTATGGTAGCGGCTTTTGAAACAAGAAAAGACTATGAAACTTTAATTGACGCGGCATCTATTTTATTAAAAAAATACCGCGGCGAAATAGTTTTTATTTTAATTGGCGATGGAAATTTAAAGGAAAATTTAATGTTAAAAGCAGGGGATTATTGTCAAAAAAATATATTGTTTACCGGATCGATAAATAATGTTGAGGAATACATTGACACTTTTAATATAGGTGTTTTATGTACAAACAGTAATATCCATGGAGAAGGCATATCGAATTCAATTATGGAATATATGGCTTTGGGAAAACCAGTAATAGCAACCAACGGCGCCGGAACTAATGAAATATTATTGGATCAAGAAACTGGCTACCTTATTCCTAGCGGCAATCCACAAGCTTTGGCAGAAAAGATTGTTCATTTATTCAATCATCCAGAGATAGCACAAAAAATGGGATTATCAGG
>JBGSIG010000119.1:0-13455 GCA_041742655.1 Ferruginibacter sp.
CCTGTTTTAATAGCGGCAGGCAAAGGTCTGATAGATCCATGCCCTTTTTGGGATACTAACGGCAAAGCATACCTTGTTCACGCATTTGCCGGAAGCAGGGCTGGCTTTAAAAGTATTATAGTGATAAAAGAAATGAATGCGGCGGGTGACAGCATCATCTGCAATGCTGTGTTGGTATACGACGGACATAAAAAGGATCCTACAATCGAAGGGCCTAAATTATATAAGCGCAATAATTATTACTACATTTTTGCTCCTGCCGGCGGCGTTAGTACGGGATGGCAACTTGCCCTTCGTTCAAAAAATATTTACGGGCCGTACGAAAGAAAAGTAGTAATGAGTCGGGGAGGTACTACTGTGAACGGGCCACACCAGGGAGCGTGGGTAAATACACAAACCGGCGAAGACTGGTTCCTGCATTTCCAGGACAAAGATGCGTATGGACGAGTGGTATTGCTTGAACCAATGGTTTGGAAAAATGATTGGCCGGTAATTGGAATAGATAAAGATGGAGATGGAGAAGGCGAGCCGGTACTGGAATTTAAAAAGCCTGCAGTAGGTAAATCCTACACTATTGAAGCCCCGCAAACATCCGATGAATTTAATGCCACTTCATTGGGTTTACAATGGCAGTGGCAGGCTAATCCCCAAACGGGGTGGGGGTTCCCAACTGCGGATGGATTTTTTAGATTGTACTGCGGCAAGCAGGCCGACAGCCTTCAAAATTATTGGATGCTTCCAAACTTACTCACACAAAAGTTACCCGCAGAAAATTTTGAAGTCGTCGCCAAAATTAATTTTGCACCGGCAAATATCAACGACCGTGCAGGTTTGATGATATTCGGAATGAACTATGCTTTTGTTTCGGTGATAAAGAAGCAGGATGGAATTTATGTGAGTTATAACACCTGTTTTGCCGCTGACAAAAACACAGCTGAAGAGGAACAAATACTGAAACAATGGAACACTAATGAAATTTATTTAAGTGTTGCAGTAAAAAAAGGGGCAGTATGTAGTTTCAGCTATAGCAAAGATGGAAGTAGTTTTGAAAAAATACCCCGTGAATTTATCGCAAAACCGGGTAAATGGGTTGGTGCAAAAATTGGTTTATTTTGTACCGGTACCACTAAAACAAATGATGCCGGTTCCGCAGATATAGACTGGATTCACTTTAATAAATTATAACAATGAAAAAAGGATTAACTGTTGTATTTTTTTTACTGGTAAATATTGTTGCTTTTGCCCAGCAAAAGCAAATGGATGAAGTGAAATCTGCCAACGAATACCTTCGGCAGGCACTGATGAGCGGCAATAGGGAACAGTTGATGCATATAACTGCAGCCGGTTTAAGCTACGGGCACTCTTCAGGGAAAATACAAAATCAAAAAGAGTTCGTTGAGCAATTGGCCGGCGGCCTGTCTGATTTTATAAGTATTGATATTACCGAAGAGCAAATTACATTGTATAAAAATACTGCCATCGTGCGCCATATTTTAAGTGCCGAAACAAATGACAATGGCATATCAGGAAAAGTGAAATTGAGCATTCTATTGGCGTGGGTAAAACAAAATGGTAATTGGCAGTTAGCGGCAAGGCAGGCCGTTAAGGTAAATTAAGTTGGCTGATAAAAATGACGGGCACGTTCCCGACAACGATTGCGCAAATAAAAGCGGGGCAAAGAAGCTATTTTCACCCCATTGTAACTAAACTTGTACCTGCTGAAGGAAATAAAATAACGATTGCAGATAAAAATAATATGAAAAAAATAATACTCACCAACATGACCGTGTTTTTTGCTGTCACCCTATTGTTGGCGCAGACACTTCCGGTTATAAAATCTACCTCTTTTAAAAAAGACAGCATTAATATTATTGCATTTGGCGCAAAGGCAGATGCGGTTTACCTTAACACGAAGTGCATTAATGCAGCCATCGATGCCTGTAATAAAAAGGGTGGCGGCGTAGTGGTTATTCCGCAAGGTTTGTGGCTTACTGGCCCAATCGTGTTAAAGTCAAATGTGAATCTATATCTTCAACGTGGAGCGCTGTTGCAGTTCACCAATAACCTCAACGAATATGCGCTTATTGCCGGCAACTGGGAAGGCGTTCCGGCTGCAAGAAACCAATCGCCCATTTCTGCAACCAACGCAACTAATATTGCGATTACCGGCGCTGGCATCATTGATGGAAACGGAGATGCGTGGCGGGCAGTTAAGAAAGATAAATTATCTCAAACGCAATGGAATAAACTGGTAAAGAGCGGTGGATTATTAAGCGACAATGAAAAGACATGGTATCCTACCCAATCGTCTTTTAAAGGGTCTAAAGTGAGCAAGGCGGGGGTGTTAACCGATGGAAAAACAATCGACGATTTTAAAGATATCAAAGATTTTTTAAGGCCCAATCTGCTGGTACTTACAAAATGTGACAGGGTTTTACTGGAGGGTGTAACTTTTCAAAATTCTCCGGCGTGGTGCCTGCATCCTTTAATGAGCAGCAACATAACGGTGCGAAATGTTTTTGTGAAAAATCCCTGGTATGCACAAAATGGCGATGGCATTGATGTAGAAAGTTGCCGCAATGTGTTGATAGAAAATAGTGTGTTTGATGTGGGCGATGACGGGCTTTGTATGAAGAGCGGGCGGGATGAAGAAGGCCGCAAAAGGGCCATGCCTACGCAGGATGTTATCATTCGAAATTGTACTGTGTACAATGCACATGGTGGGTTTGTAATAGGCAGCGAAATGAGTGGTGGCGCTAAAAATATTTATGTAAGCAATTGCACATTTGTAGGCTCAGATATTGGCTTGCGTTTTAAAACAACCCGTGGCCGTGGCGGAGTAGTAGAAAATATTTATATTGATAATATTGTAATGAAGGGTATCCCTGCGGAAGCAATTTTGTTTGATATGTATTATGCCGCCCAGGACCCTGTGGCATTGAATGGTGAAAAGAGGGAGGCTCCGAAAGTTGAGTTTAAGCCTGTAACGGAAGCAACCCCACAGTTTAAAAATATCTATATTAAAAATGTAGAGTGCGACGGTGCAGAAAAAGCCATCTTCATCAGGGGTTTGCCAGAAATGAATATTCACGATATTAGCCTGGAAAATATTATTATCCGCTCTAAAAAGGGAATGGATTGCAGTGAGGCAAAAAATATTACGCTCACCAATGTAAATTTGATAACAGAAAATACTGACCCAGTAATTGATATTGTAAACAGCAGCAATATTATTTTCAATAAATTTAGTACAGTCGCCAACCCTATACTGACTATTAGATTGGGAGGCGATAGAACAAATACTATTCAATGGGTAAACAGTGTGCCGCTGAAAAACGGACAGTCTGTTGTTGAATTTGGAGCGGCTGATAACAGTTTACAAATAAAATGATGAATAAGAAAAACCAAATACTCGTTTTTGTAGTAATGCTTTTGACTGCATCGTCTTGTTTTGCCCAGCAAAAATATTACAGCAGGGAAATGGCACACACAGCCATGACAATCTGGAAAGATTCGTTTGCACTGGATGGCAAACCCGCCAAATGGGCATACGACCAGGGAGTGATATTGGAAGGCATAGCAGCAGTTTGGAAACAAACTGCTGACCCGGCCTACTTTAGGTACTTAAAACAAAGTATGGATTTTTATGTAGCGGAAGATGGAAGTATCAGAACTTACAGGCCAACGGAATATAATATCGACCATGTAAAGAACGGCACCAGCCAGCTTACACTGTACAGGGTAACAGGTGAAGAAAAATACTGGCAAGCGGCTACGCTTCTCCGTGATCAATTGCGGAACCATCCCCGCACAAAAGAAGGCGGCTTTTGGCACAAGAAAATTTACCCTTACCAGATGTGGCTGGATGGCTTATATATGGGAGAACCTTTTTATGCAGAATATGCCCTGCTTGCGCATGAAGACAGTGTATTTACAGATATTGCCAACCAGTTTATATGGATGGAGAACCATGCAAGAGATAAGGCAAATGGTTTGCTGTATCATGGTTGGGATGAGTCAAAACAAATGGGTTGGGCCAATAAACAAACAGGGCTTTCTCCAAATTTTTGGGCAAGAGCTATGGGCTGGTATGCAATGGCGTTGGTAGATGTGCTGGATAACTTTCCCGCCAACCATACTAAAAGAAAAGCACTTGTTGATATTTTAAACAGAACAGTAAATGCTTTTGCGAAAGTGCAGGATACCACATCAGGTTTATGGTATGATATATTAGACAAGCCACGGTTAAAGGGAAATTATTTTGAAGCTTCTGCCAGTTGCATGTTTGTGTATTCTGTTGCAAAAGGCGTACGGTTAGGTGTAATACCGGCCAATAAAATAAGTATTGCACAAAAAGGATATAACGGCATCATAAAAACTTTTATTAAAGAAGAAAATGGACAACTTAACCTGTACGGTACCGTAAAAGTTTCGGGCCTTGGCGGAAAACCCTACCGTGACGGAAGCCTGGCCTATTACCTGGGCGAGCCGGTAATTGTAAACGATCCCAAGGGAGTGGGGGCTTTTATAAAGGCAGCGGCTGAAATGGAAATGATACCTTATTTAAGTATTGGAAAAGGAAAAACTGTTTTACTCGATTATTATTTTAACCACGAAACCACCAAAGATATTACCGGTGCCACCATTCAGCATCATTATGTATGGGAGCAAATGGACAATGGCGGGTATTCGCTATTGGGCAATATCTTTAACAGTTATGGAGTACAAACAAAGCGGCTAACCGAAGCCGTTAGTGCTGAAGCTTTGAAGAATACGGATATCTATTTTATTATTGATCCCGACTGGCCCAAGGAAAATAAAACACCGAACTACATTGAAAAGAAACACATAGAAGTAATTTACAACTGGGTTAACGAAGGTGGTGTGTTGATGTTGTTTGCCAATGACAGTAATAATGTAGAGTTTACACACTATAATCAATTGGCGGAAAAATTTGGTATCCGCTTTAATGAAGATTACCGCAACATGGTAAAAGGAAGCGAATTTGCCACCGGTACATTTAACATTACCCAACCAGATTCAATATTTAAAACTGCGCAAAAAATATATTTAAAAGAAATCAGCACTATTACTGTACGATCGCCGGCTAAACCTGTATTTACTGATAAAGGCGATGTAATAATGGCTGTATCTAAAGTGGGCAAGGGTACTGTGTTTGCAGTGGGCGATCCATGGTTATACAATGAGTATGTAGATGGAAGAAAGTTACCAATAGAACTGGAGAATTTTAAAGCGGCAAAAGATCTTGTTCTGTGGCTGATAAAACAATGTAAAAAATAATGAGGCAACTGATTTTTATATCAATCATTTTTTTTGTGATGCTAAACCCGGCACCAATGCTGGCGCAAAAAGCTGCAGGCAAAATTGTAGTGGCCCAAAATGGCAAAGGTGATTTTAAAACTATACAGGGTGCCATCAACAGTTTGCCGGATTCGTCTGCAACACCCAGGATAATTTTTATAAAAGACGGAGTGTACCATGAAAAAATTTATTTGCAAAAGAGTAATATTATCATCGAGGGCGAAAGCAGGGAAAAAACAATTATCACCCAGGCAATCGCAAGAGACGAATGGCGGTGTACACACAACGATGACTGGGGCGTGGCCACCATTAATGTGGATGGCAATGATATTAGTTTTAAAAATATCAGCATTATAAATAGTTATGGTTTTGACAACACAAAAGACAAAACTGTTTACTGCCCCTTAGATACTTTAAATGGCGGACAAAAGTTAATTAGTAAAAACGGGCATCAAATGGCGTTGCGCACAATGAATGCTACCCGGGTAAAAGCAATTCACTGTAAGTTTAGCGCTTATGCCGGCGACACAGTAAGCCCGTGGAATAAAGAAGAAGGGATGTTCTATTTTAAAGATTGCATTATGGAAGGAGGCGTAGATTTTTATTGCCCCCGCGGCTGGGCCTGGGCTGAAGGATGTACGTTTGTTACTTATCGTGGCGATGCTGCTATTTGGCACGATGGATCAGCACATAAAGATTCAAAAACGGTATTGGTAAATTGCTCTTTTAAGGGCTATGATGGATTTAAACTTGGCCGTTATCACAGGGATGCCCAGTTCTATTTAATTAGTTGCAGTTTTGCCGCTAACATGGCTGATAAACCAATTTACCTGGTGGCTAATAAAAACACAATTCTTTGGGGCGAAAGAATTTATTATTACAATTGTCACCGGCAGGGTGGTGATGATTTTGGCTGGTTTAACAATAACCTTCCTGCAGGTGTTACTGAAAAAAATATTACTGTTAACTGGGTATTCGGCAATAGATGGAACCCTACAATAAACTAGTTATGCAATTAACGAAAGAGAACTTAACACAAATAAAACCGCAGCCTGCATTGCAGGTTCCAAATGCAAAACTGTTTGAATTATCCGAGCGGGTTTTGCAATTTGGCACGGGTGTTTTATTGAGAGGATTGCCCGATTATTTTTTTCACAAGGCTAACACCCAGGGGCTTTTTAATGGCAGGGTGGTGGTAGTGAAATCTACTAATAGCGATAGCAGCGCCTTTGATGCACAGGATGGCCTGTACACCTTATGTGTACGTGGCGTTGTAAACGAAAAAATTGTGGAAGAAAATATTATCAATGCATCCATCAGCAGGGTACTTTGGGCAAAAACAGACTGGAAAAGAATATTGGAATGTGCCCATAATCCTGATATGAAAATAATTATATCCAATACCACCGAGGTAGGCATAGAACTGGTGCAGGATGATATTACAGACGATCCGCCTGTATCTTTTCCCGGAAAATTACTGGCGTTTTTATTTGAAAGATTCAAGGCCTTTAACGGAAGTGCGGCAAGCGGCATGGTGATAATACCTACCGAACTAATATCCGACAATGGATCCAAATTAGAAAGCATCGTGTTGGAACTGGCTCATCGCAACAACCTCAATTTTACATTCATTGAATGGCTGGAAAATAATAATACCTTTTGTAATTCATTGGTAGATCGCATTGTGCCCGGAAAGCCTGGAGTGGACGAATATGAAAAAATAGAAGCTGCACTTGGATACACGGACGAACTGGTTACCATGAGCGAAGCATTTCGCCTTTGGGCCATAGAAGGCAGTGAAAAATTAAAAGAAATTTTATCATTTCATGCTGCCGACGAAGGTGTAGTAATTACGCCGGACATTACTTTGTTTAAAGAGTTGAAACTTCGGTTACTAAATGGTACACATACTTTCAATTGCGGCTTAGCTTTTTTAGCCGGCTTTGATATTACAAGGCAGGCTGTAACGCATGAATTATATGGAGAGTTTTCAAAGTTCCTGATGCAGAAAGAAATTTCGGCAGCTATTCCGTATGCAATAGCCGCCAGGGTGAAAGCTGATTATGCCAACAGCGTGTTTGAAAGATTTTGTAATCCGTTTATCGATCATCAATGGTTAAGCATTACGGTTCAGTACACGTCCAAAATGAAAATGCGTAATACGCCTTTGTTGCTTCGTCATTATGAATTTAGTAAAAAGCCACCCATGTGCATGGCAACAGCATTTGCCGGATTTCTTTTATTTTTGAAAGTTACCCGTACACAGGGCGGCAAATATTTTGGAGAACGAAATGGTGTAGAATATGAGATAAAAGATGACTCCGCTGACTATTTTCACCAAACATGGAAATCAAATCCGGCGGATAGTATTGCATCGATTGTTATGAGTAATACTCAACTTTGGGATACCGATCTTACATTGTTGCCCGGTTTTTTGAAGGCTGTAGAACAACAGTTACAAAAAATAATGAGTCAGGGTGTATTGAAAACAATAGAAGAACTGGAATTAAAAAGAGCAACTATGCCGGTAAAGCAAACAGTAATTAAAATTCATCCAAACGACAATGTGATAGTGGCACTTGCTAACCTGAAAAAAGGTATTGAAGTTACATTTGAAGATGCTGTTTTCACGTTGACCGAAGATATTCCTGCAAAGCACAAAATATTTATACAGGATATGAAGGCGGGAGAGAAGCTGATGATGTATGGCGTATTGGTGGGCACAGTGCAAAAGGATGTTGCAAAAGGCAGCCGCATGTCTACAGAAAATACCAAACACGCCGCTGAACCGTACGGGTATAGAAATGCTTCATATGAATGGACGGCTCCCGATGTCACCAAATTCAAAGGCAGAAAATTTAATGGGTATTACCGAACTGATGGTAGGGTAGGAACCGCCAACTACTGGCTTTTTATCCCCACTGTATTTTGTGAAAATAGAAATTTGGATGTGATACGCGAAGCCATGCAAAACGAATTAGGCTATGCAGTAACGGATAAATACAAACAATATACCAGTCTTCTTGTGCAGGCATTTAAAGAAGGTGACACATTCACTGAAATTAATCTTTCGCCTAATGGCTCGCCACAAAAAAGGGTTTTTAAAAATGTAGATGGCATAAAATTTTTAAACCACCAGGGTGGGTGTGGCGGCATACGGCAAGACGCTGCAGTACTTAGTAAATTGCTGGCTGCTTATGCAGATCATCCAAATGTTGGCGGCGTAACTGTTTTAAGTTTGGGCTGTCAAAATCTGCAGGTGCAGGATTTTTTGGCCGACCTGAAAAAGCACAATCCTGGTTTTGATAAACCACTGCATATTTTTGAACAGCAGCAATCGCAAAGCGAAGAGCAATTGATAGCAGATGCCATTCGCCAGACATTTGAAGGATTGATTGAAATAGACAAACAACAAAGAAAGCCTGCATCGCTTGATCAATTGTGCCTTGGCGTTAAATGCGGTGGCAGCGATGGCTTCAGCGGTATATCAGCAAACCCTGCTGTGGGGTATTGTGCAGATTTATTGGTAGCATTGGGTGGCAAAGTGTTGTTGGCCGAGTTTCCGGAACTCTGCGGTGTTGAACAGGAATTAATTGATCGGTCGGTAGATAAAAAAACAGCGGAAAAATTCATTCATTTGATGCAACGTTATGAGGATACGGCCATCAAAGCAGGCTCCAGTATTTCTATGAATCCATCTCCGGGTAATATTAAAGATGGCTTAATTACTGATGCAATAAAAAGTGCAGGGGCAGCCAAAAAAGGCGGCACCTCGCCTGTAGTGGATGTGCTGGATTATACAGAAACTGCTGTTAAGCCCGGTTTAAGTCTCGTTTGCACGCCCGGTAATGATGTGGAAGCTACCACGGGCAAAGCTGCCAGCGGCGCTACTTTAATATTGTTTACAACAGGCCTGGGTACACCCACCGGCAACCCGGTTTGCCCAACAATAAAAGTGTCAACCAATGGTGCATTAACTAAAAGAATGAACGATATTATTGATATTGATTGTGGGCCTGTAATTGAAGGTGAAAAAACCATCGATGAAATGGGTGAAGAAATATTGGAATATTGCATAAAGGCAGCCAGCGGCGAAGTAATACCAAAAGCTGTACAATTAAACCAGGACGATTTCATTCCGTGGAAACGCGGTGTATCACTATAAATAAATATTGATGAAAACATTTTTAGACGAAAATTTCCTGCTGAACAATAAGACTGCGGAAAAGCTTTATCATGAGTACGCAAAGGAAATGCCCATCATTGATTACCACAATCATCTTTCTCCGGAGGATGTAGCCGTCAATAGAAAATTTGAAAATATTTCTAAAGTTTGGTTGTATGGCGATCATTACAAATGGCGGGCAATGCGGTCAAACGGCGTGGACGAAGCATTTATTACAGGCGATAGAACGGATTGGGAAAAGTTCAACGCCTGGGCGAAGACTGTTCCTTACACTTTGCGCAATCCACTCTATCACTGGACCCACCTGGAATTGCAGCGGTATTTCGGGATACATGATATTTTAAATGGTGATACAGCAAGAAAGATATATGATGAAACTGCTGAAAAATTGCAGGATGACAAATTTGGCGCAAGAGGTTTGTTGGAAAGCATGAATGTAAAATTGATTTGTACAACCGATGACCCGGTTGACAATCTGCAATATCATCAACAAATAAAAGCAGACAATCGTGCAGTAAAAGTTTTACCCGCTTTCAGGCCAGACAAAGCAATGAATGTGGATGATGCCGTTTCATTTAATAATTACCTCGTTTTATTAGAAACTGCCGCCGATATATCCATCACTAATTATACAGACTATCTTTCAGCACTAAAGAACAGGCATAGCTTTTTTGCAGATAATGATTGCGGTGTAAGTGATCATGGCTTAGAAGAAATTTATGCAGACGATTATACTGATGCGGAGATAAGTACTATTTTTTCTAAAATAAGGTCGGGCAGTTCTTTAAGCCTAACCGAAAATAGAAAATTTAAATCGGCCATGCTGGTAAATTTTGCAGAGTGGGATTGGGAAAAAGGTTTTGTGCAGCAATACCACCTTGGAGCATTGCGCAATAACAACAGCCGCAAGTTGAGGCAACTGGGGCCTGATACTGGCTGGGACAGCATCGGCGATTTTTCGCAGGCTAAAGCATTGGCTAAGTTTTTAAACAGGTTGGACTGCGATAATAGGTTGACCAAAACAATTATCTACAATCTGAATCCTGCCGACAATGAATTGTTTGCCTCTATGATTGGAAACTTTAATGACGGAAGCGCTGCTGGTAAAATTCAATGGGGATCATCATGGTGGTTTCTGGATCAAAAAGATGGCATGACAAAACAAATAAATACACTTAGTAATATGGGTTTACTAAGCCGCTTTGTAGGCATGTTGACAGACAGCCGCAGTTTTCTTTCATTTCCTCGCCACGAGTATTTCAGAAGGTTGTTGTGCAATTTATTTGGTGAAGAAATTGAAAATGGAGAATTGCCAAAAGATATGGAATGGATAGGGAGTGTGATACAGGATATTTGCTTTCACAACGCAAAGCGGTATTTTAAATGGGATGTGTAGTGCTGATTGGACAAACAAAATATTCCAATATTGACTTCGCCTCATTGTACCATTTATTTGATACCATAAAGAGGTATCCCCACAGGTCGCCATAAACAACATTAGTATAATAATAAAGAGTAAAATATTAGGCTGAAATTGCATAGTTTTATTGAAACAGCAGAACAGAATAATTTCAATTGTAAAAAAGTAAAATGCAAATAAGATTTCAAACAAGCCCTAAGGAAACCAGCGAAATGAACACGCAGGAATTGCGGGACAATTTTTTGGTGAAGGATTTAATGCAGCCGGGAAGTATTCAACTAACTTATTCTCATTACGACAGAATGATTATTGGTGGTGTTGTACCAACTTCAACCAGCATCCCGTTGCCGAATGAAGGTGAATTAAAAGCGAATTTCTTTTTAGAGAGAAGAGAAATAGGTATCATCAATGTAGGAGGTAAAGGAACCGTAACTGCCGATGGAGTAACATTCGATATAGAAAAACTGGAATGTGTATATTTGGGTAAGGGCACAAAGGAGGTAAGTTTTGCCAGCAGGGTTGAAAATGACCCGGCACAATTTTATTTGTTATCGCTGCCGGCACATCATACTTATCCTAATAAAAAAATGACAAAGGAAGAAGCGGCGCCGGTTAATTTAGGTGATATCTCCACTTCCAACAAAAGAACAATTTACAAATACATTCACAACGATGGCATTGATAGCTGCCAGTTGGTGATGGGGTTAACGGTATTGGACGAAGGCAATGTGTGGAATTCGGTACCACCTCACACGCATACACGAAGAATGGAGGCGTATTTTTATTTTGATTTAAACGAAGCACACCGGGTGATGCATTTTATGGGCGAGCCGCAGCAAACAAGGCACCTGGTAATTGCAAACAATGAAGCAGCAATTTCTGCCCCATGGAGTATGCATTTTGGCGTGGGTACCGCAAACTATGGTTTCATTTGGGGTATGGGTGGCGAGAATAAAGAGTTTACAGACATGGATGCCGTACCAGTTGCAACAATAAAATAATTTAACAGATAAAACAAAAAACAATGAGCAAAAAAGTAGTAACCCTTGGTGAGATAATGTTGCGTTTGTCAACACCCGATTTTAAACGCTTTGTGCAATCCGATAGTTTTGATGTAACCTACGGCGGCGGCGAAGCTAACGTAGCCGCTGCATTATGTAATTATGGATTAAACGGAACATTTGTAACAAAAGTACCTAACAATCCCATTGGACAGTCTGCCATTAATCATTTACGCAGGTACGGTGTAGACACACAATTTATAGTAAGAGGTGGAGACCGCCTTGGAATATATTTTTTAGAAACCGGTGCAGCTATGCGGGCATCGCAGGTTGTGTATGACCGGGCAGGAGCCTCCATTGCAGATGTAGATGCAAGTGAATTTGATTTTGATAAAATATTTGATGGTGCCGATTGGTTTCATACAACTGGTATTACGCCTGCATTGAGCGATAAAGCCGCAGCCTTAACTGAAGCTGCATTAAAAGCCGCCAAAGCAAAAGGTATTACAACCAGTATTGATTTAAACTTTCGTAAAAAAGTATGGAGCAAAGAAAAAGCAAGAGAAGTGATGACAAGGCTTTGCAAATACGTAGACGTATGTATCGGTAACGAAGAAGATGCAGATACAACGTTGGGTTTTAAAGCAAAAGACACAGATGTTACTAAAGGCGAACTAAACCTTGATGGATTTAAAGATGTTTTTAAACAGATGAAAGAAAAGTTCGGCTTTAAGTTCATTGCATCGTCGTTAAGGGAAAGTCACAGCGCAAGTGATAATGGCTGGAGTGCATTGGTATATGATGGGACTGATTTCTACCATACAAAAAAATACGAAGTTAGAATTGTAGACAGGGTGGGCAGCGGTGATTCATTTGCAAGCGGTTTAATTTACGGTTTGGTAACGGGAATGAAGATGCCCGATGCTGCAGAATTTGGGGTAGCTGCAAGTGCCCTTAAACATACCATTCCCGGCGATTTAAACCATGCAACACTGAGTGAAGTAAAAGATTTGGTTAAGGGTGATGGAAGCGGCCGGGTACAGAGGTAAAGGCCGCCTGTCCCCCGAAGGGTGGACTAGGGATGGTTCATTATTCTTATATTGTTACTTCATAACAGCGAAAGCTTGAGCGATTAATTATCTGTTGTGATGAGTGAACTCGTCGTATAACTTCCCTTTAGGGTACGAGGAGACTTTGGAGTATTTGTTGAGTATTTAAAAATAATATTATGATAATAGATACACTTAAAAATGCATCGAAATACTGTGACATCCATCCGATGTTTGCAAAGGCATTTGCATACATTGAAAGCATCGATTTAGCCACCATTGAAATGGGTAAGTATGAAATTGATGGAGACAATTTAAAAGCCATCTTTTCCAATAAAACAGGAATGACAGCGGCCGAATCAACAGCTAAATTTGAATGTCACAACAAACACATCGACATACAATTTTGCATTAATGGCGTTGAACAATTTGGTTGGAAGCCCCGCGAAAATTGTACAGTAGAAAACGGTGGCTATA
>JBGSIG010000120.1:0-5606 GCA_041742655.1 Ferruginibacter sp.
TTTAATCTTAAAACAAGGTACAATCACAATCAACATTGTTGCACATAAATGCCGCCGCATGCTGTTTTGTTTTAAATACAATAGTTATTGGCATAATTTCTTACCTTCCATTTTACCAAAAATAAATACTGATGAAAAAAATAATTGGTTTATTTCTATTTAGTTCGCTGCTTATTGTAAGTGTGCTTGCCCAGGAAAAAGTAGATATAGATGCTATCAACAAAATAAAAAAAGAAGGCCTCGACAATTCAAAAGTGATGGACATTGCTTTTCATTTAACGGATGTCTCGGGGCCAAGGCTTACCAATTCGCCTGGATATTTCAGGGCGGCAAACTGGGCACGTACCGAAATGGAAAAATGGGGTTTAACCAACGCAGCCCTTGAGCCATGGGGAGATTTTGGAAAAAGCTGGGAATTGAAAAAATCGTACATCGCTCTTACAGCACCTTATTACCGCCCATTGATTGGATTTCCAAAAACATGGACAAAAGGAACGGGTGGTTTAAAAGCTGCTGTAGTGCTATTGGTAAAAGCAACTGACTCTGTTGCATTGGAGGCATACCGCAGCAAGATGAAAGGAAAGATTGTATTGCTTTACCGTAATGATACCTTAAAACAAAGTTTTAAACCAGATGCCACCAGGCTTACTGATGAAGAATTAACCGGAATGGCCAATGCGGCACCGCCACCGCCGCCAGATACTGCAGCGAACCGTCGCAGGCGTGAGACACGGGGGCGTAACAGAAGTTCAGTTGCCTCTCAACTTAGAGATATGGCGGCCCAGGAAGGTGCTATTGCTATTTTAAGTATGGTGCCTTCAGGACACGATGGAACTTTATTTGTACAAGGTGGCGGCCTGTATGGGGGTAATGATCCGGAGAATATGCTGGATATTATGATTGCAATGGAAGATTATATGTCCATTGTAAGGCTTACCGACAAAAACTATCCTGTAAAATTAGATGTAGATGTACAAACGGAATTCAACAGCAAAGATCTAAAAGGATATAATGTGGTGGCCGAAATAAAAGGCACCGATTTAAGCAATGAACTGGTAATGCTGGGCGGCCATCTTGATAGCTGGCAGGGTGCTACCGGTGCTACCGACAACGCAGCCGGCTGTGCTGTGATGATGGAAGCTGTGAGGATAATAAAACAGAGCGGGCTTAAACCAAGGCGTACCATACGCATTGTTTTGTGGAGCGGTGAAGAACAGGGTTTACTGGGCTCCCGTGGGTATGTTAAAAATCATTTTGCAGACCCGGCAACCATGGTGTTAAAAGAAGAACACGCAAAAGTATCTGCCTATTTTAACCTGGACAACGGCACAGGAAAAATCAGGGGAATTTATTTGCAGGGGAATGAAAAAGTAAAACCTGTTTTTACTCAATGGTTGGAACCTTTTAATAGTTTGGGCGCATCAACAGTAACCATTTCCAATACCGGGGGTACAGATCATTTATCTTTTAATGCGGTGGGTATTCCGGGTTTTCAATTTATACAGGATGGCATTGAATATGGCACAAGAACACATCATACCAATATGGACAGTTACGATCATTTAATTGCTGCTGACCTTACGCAGGCCGCCACCATCGTTGCAGCCTTTGTGTACAATGCTGCCAGCAGGGATGAAAAATTACCTAGGAAGGAGTTGCCAAAAGCAACTGGGGAAGGGCTGAGATGATAAGGTAATTGTGAAGGATACAAGAAAAGGGTTTCAAATAAATGAAACCCTTCTTCTGCTCCCCCTTCTGGACTTGAACCAGAGACCCTCTGATTAACAGTCAGATGCTCTAACCAACTGAGCTAAGGAGGAATTTGCCCGTTTTTTAATTGGGAGGCAAAAATAAGACATTTTAGTTTTAGACAAAAAATTAAATCGATTATTTAAGCCAATTAAACAGGTTATTTTCTTCAAAGCCTGCAAATACTCCATCATTTCTTATTTCTACCGGGAATGTTTTTAAAAAATAGCCTTCCCCACTGATGTTGCGGCCATTTTTGAGGTTAAATTTATACCGATGTATCGGGCACACTATATTTCCAGTGGCATCAATATAACCATCACTCAACTTGCCGCCTGCGTGGGGACATTTTTGTGAGCAGGCAGTTAACGCATTGTTGTGTAAAGCGATACAGATTGTTTTATTGCCTACTGTTATTTCGGCAAGGCCACCGGCAGAAAAATTTATTTCAGCTACGTTCTCCGCTACTTTATGCCACTTGTATTTTTTAGTACGCTCCATATTTCGCTGTGATAAAGGTAAAGAGCTTAATAAAAAAACTCGGCTTTGTACGGATACCTGATGCGGTACATTTCCCTCACTTTATTTAAGATGGTCTGCCGCAGTACTTCAATATTTGTCTTTTCTATGGCAGAAACAAATACACAATTGTCGTTGGTTTCATTTTGCCAGCGTTGTTTAAGGTCAGCCAATATTTCTTTTTTAACGTCTTCTTCCAGCCATTCGTCAAAAGCTTCTGCCTGGTACTTGTCCATTTTATTAAAGACTGTAACCGTTGGTTTTTCACTTGCTCCTAATTCAACAAGAGTTTTATTTACTACGGCAAACTGCTCTTCGTATTGTGGATGAGAGATGTCAACTACATGTATTAATATATCCGCTTCCCTAACTTCATCCAATGTACTTTTAAAACTTTCCACCAAATGATGCGGCAGCTTTCGTATAAAACCAACCGTATCGCTTAGCAGGAAAGGTGTTTGTTCAAACACTACTTTTCGTGTGGTGGTATCCAGCGTTGCAAACAATTTATTTTCAGCAAATACTTCGCTTTTACTCAGCAGGTTCATAATGGTAGACTTGCCCACATTGGTGTAGCCCACCAGCGATACTCTTATAAACTCTCCCCGTTCTTTTCGTTGTGTGAAAGATTGTTGGTCTATTTCGGCTAAGCGTTTACGTAGCAAAGTAATTTTATCTTTTACAATACGCCTGTCGGTTTCTATTTCAGTTTCGCCGGGGCCCCTTGTGCCTACGCCGCCGCCCTGTCGTTCAAGGTGTTTCCACATGCCTTTTAGTCGGGGTAAAATATATTGGTATTGTGCCAGTTCAACCTGTGTGCGGGCCTGTGCGGTTTTGGCCCTGCTGGCGAAAATATCGAGTATCAAATCGCTTCTGTCAATGGTTTTTATTCCAATCTCTTTTTCTATATTTTGAATTTGAGAGCCAGTTAATTCATCATCAAAAATCACCAATTCAACATCGCTTTGCAAGCTCACATACCTTTTTATTTCTTCCAGTTTTCCTTTACCCACAAAGGTTCTGCTATCGGGATGGGGTAGTTTTTGAATAAATCTTTTTACAGCAATTACACCGGCGGTTTCGGCTAAAAAAGCCAGCTCATCCAGATAGTCATTTAACTGGGGCTCTGTTTGCCCGCCGGTTACAATACCTACCAATACCGTTTTTTGTTCCTGTTTTAATTGCCTTTTTTTCTCTATCAAAATATATTATTTTTTCGCCGGTTGTACGTATTTAACGCAGTGCGTATATACAAAAGTAAAGCGTTCTGATTGGTATCAGAACGCCCTATAAGTTTTTTTTATGCTTATTATTTACTGCCTGCAATTTCGGGCACTAACCATTTTTGCATCACGCTGCAATTTTCATAATCTTTATCCACCTTTATATAGAATGTGACTATTTTATCCCTAAACCAGTTTTCCAGGGCTTCATTCTTTTTTTCTTCCAGAGCTCTGTGACTTATTTTATTATAGTCATCTTTAAGGTTTTCCCTATGAGGTTCTGTTTTACTTAAAAGATATACAATTCTTACACCCTTTTTTCTTCTTTCATTTTCAAATTCTTTTGGTTGCGAAAACTGGCCAACCTCCAGATCCTTTAGCATTACTACCATGTCCTTGTCCATCTGATCTATGGTGATATAAGTGCTTCCTTCAGCATTTGTTTTTCTTCCGCCGGTGAATTTGCTATTTTCATCCTCACTGTATTTTGACACAGCTTCCCCAAAATTTAAAGTACCCGCCACCAACTTCGACCGGACAGTGTCGAGTTTACTTACTGACTGACTAATTTCGTCGGGAGTAATTTTTGGGATCATTAAAATGTGCATTACTACCGCATCGTCGCCGGTGCGGCTAACCATTTTAATAATATGATATCCAAATTGTGTTTTGAAGGCAGAGCTTACCTGCCCCTCTTTTAAAGAAAACGCCTTACCCAAAAACACCGCATCGTAATTTCTTTGCGTTCTGTTTATTTCCAGTTCGCCACCATTTTGTTGTTGCGTTGCTGCATCTTCGGAATAAAGGTCCGCCATCTTTTTAAAATCTTTTTTACCGCTCTCAACCTGCTTCTTTATGTCGTTCAATTGTTCAACAACGTATTCTTCAGCATCCTTACTCGCTTTAGGAAATACAATTATTTGTCCAATCTCCAATTCGCTTTCATAGTAAGGAAGACTATCCTGTGGCAGTTTGTCAAAATAGGCCTTTACTTCGTTCGGTGTTATGCGTACGCCATCTACAATTTTATTTCGTTCTGCGCCCGCCAGTTTTCGTTCCCTGAAACCATCTCTAAAATCTTCTTTTAACTGGTAAATCGATTTGCCGGAAATTTCTTCCAGCTTTTCTTTAGAGCCGTAGGCGCCAACAAAATATCGAATCTGGTTATCAATCTCGGCATCAATTTCTTCGTCTGTAACTGGTAGAGAATCTCTTTCTGCCTGAAGTACCAATGCCTTTATACCCATTGCCTGTTCTAACGTTAAACATTGAGCATTGGGCGGTATTTCCATTCCCTGGCGTGCCATATCGGCAATAGAATTATCGATATCACTTTTTAAAACGATCTTATCACCCACCACAGCAACGATCTTGTCTGCCGTTACTTTGGCCCCATGTGAAACCGGTATAGCTGGTGCAGTGGCAGTAGTTGACACATCTTGTGCGAATCCAATTCCGCATAAAAAAAACATAAAAACTGTGAGTAAAGAAGTTATTTTTGAATTCATCTTATTCAATTAATTAGCTATTAAGTAATTTCTGAAGTGAGTGCGGGCAAAACAATCCTCAAAAATAAAGAGCTATTTTATCAATAGCCCTTTTAGTAGTATGTTTAACAAATATTTGTACTGTGTAGGCTCTCTTACAAGGTACGTTTAACTTCTACCTCTTCAAATGCTTCCACTATATCACCCACTTCAATATTTGCGTAATTCTTAATTGTCAATCCGCACTCCATATTGGTAGTTACTTCTTTCACATCGTCGCGATAACGCTTAAGGCTGCCTAGTTCGCCGGTAAATATTACAATACCATCTCTAACCAACCTGATCCGGTTATTTCTTGCAATTTTTCCTTCCAGTACTATACAACCCGCAACCGTAGCTTTATCAAACTTATACATTTCTTTAATCTCAACGTTGGCCAGCACTTTATCTTCAACACCCGGCTCAAGCATACCTTCCATTGCACTCCTTATTTCTTCAATGGCATTGTAGATGATAGAATACAATTTAATCTGTATGCCTTCTTGTTCTCCTAAACGTGCTGCCTGCATTGATGGACGCACATTGAAACCAATAATGATGGCATCTGAAGCGTTGGCTAATGTAACAT
>JBGSIG010000121.1:0-4484 GCA_041742655.1 Ferruginibacter sp.
AATTTGGCAGGATGGGATTCTGGAATGAAATGGAAGAAAAAGAAGAAAGCGTATAAAAGAATGCTGTGCAAACCGATTTAATTCCCGTTCGTGAATTTTGAAATGTACGATTTTTTTTAATTTTTTTGTAACTCGCCGGTCAATGCCATTAAGTCAAGAATAAGATAATAAGGTTGACAATATTCGTTTTCGTTTCTACTAAGCTTTTTAACTTTATGCAAACCTTAGTAGAAAAATTAAAATAATAAATAACCTTATTCTATACAGGTGGGTTATTTCTTAATTGAGGTACTTGCTTAACAAAATGACATTGCTCGCCGATGCTAAATAGTATGCTCTTTATCAATGCCATAATGAACTACTAAAATAAAATAACGATGCCGGGCGACTCCTCCAAAGTTAACATCAACTCACGTGGTGTTACAAAAAATACTTACGATGCAATAGTTATTGGCAGCGGTATCAGCGGTGGCTGGGCTGCTAAAGAGTTGTGCGAACTTGGTTTAAAAACCCTTGTACTTGAACGGGGCCGCAATGTAGTGCATAACAAAGATTACCCCACCGCCACCAAAGATCCCTGGCAACTAAAACACCGCGGCAGAATTACTAAAGAAACAGCAGAAGCAAATCCTTTGATATCGAAGTCGGCAGGCTATGGAGAAGATAATCAGCAATTTTTTATACAAGATAAAGACCATCCTTATATACAGGAAAAACCATTCGACTGGATACGTGGTTACCAGGTGGGTGGCAAATCATTAACATGGGGCCGGGCCACTCAACGCTGGAGCGATTTTGAATTTACCGGGCCGCTGCGTTTTGATTATGGATGGGATTGGCCCATTCGATATGCAGATGTAGCGCCATGGTACAGCCACGTAGAAAAATTCATCGGCATTTGCGGCAATAAAGATGGCATTGAATCGATGCCTGACGGCGAGTTTTTACCCCCTTTTGATTTGAACCCTGTTGAACAACATTTGAAGGATAGTTTTCTTAAAAATTATGGCAACCGCTACCTGGTGCATGCACGCTGGGCGCATTTAACCAAGCCCAATCAAATACACCTCGACCAGGGGCGTGCTCAATGCCAGGCAAGAAATTTATGTATGCGGGGATGTCCCTTCGGCGGCTACTTTAGTTCCAATTCTTCTACATTGCCTTGGGCAAAGAGGACAGGCAATCTTACCATACGCCCGTTTTCTGTGGTGCACTCTATTATCTATAACGATCAGTTGCAGAAAGCAAGTGGCGTAAGGGTTATTGATACAGAAACACATGAGGCCCACGAATATTTTGCTAAAATAATTTTTGTGAACGGGTCTGCTTTAAACAGCAACTTAATTTTAATGAATTCAACCAGCAGCCGTTTTCCCAATGGCCTGGGAAATGACAGCGGCCTTCTCGGAAAATATGTTTGCTTTCATAATTACCGTGGCTGGATGAGCGGCACCATCGAAGGCTTTGCAGATAATTATTATTACGGCCGCAACCCTACAGACGCTATCATTGCCAACTATCGCAATCTCCATAAAATTGACACCGATTATGCAGGAGGCTTTACCACGTTTGCAGGTGCTCACCGAAACAGGGCCAGCGGAGAAAATTGCCCTGAGCAAATTGGAGCGGCGTATAAAGAATCAATGACCGTGCCGGGCCCATGGGATGTGTATGCTTATTTGCAGGGCGAAACAATACCAAAAGAAACCAATCATGTAAGGTTAAGTGCTGATAAAAAAGACGATTGGGGAATTCCTTTGCTAATAACTTCTGTTGGCTACGATGACAATGATGAAAGACTGTTAAAAGATTTTTTTGTACAAACAGAAGAGATGCTTGCCAAAGCCAATGTTAAAAATATTTCATATTCCGATAGTAAACAGGCTCCGGGACTGGATATTCACGAAATGGGCGGATGCCGCATGGGTGGTGATCCCAAAACATCCATGCTTGATAAATGGAACGCACTCCATCATTGCAAAAATGTTTTTGTTACAGATGGAGCCTGCATGACGAGTACGGGCAACCAAAGCCCATCGATATTGTACATGGCGTTAACGGCAAGGGCGGTTAATCATGCGGTGGAGGAGTTGAAGAAAGGAAATCTATAGGTGAGGGGGTGAGTTGTGAGTGGGTGAAGAGAATGCTGAAATAGCTAAGGACTCATATTCTACGATTAATAATCTAATAGTGTCAATAGCAATGATTCTTAATAAAAATTATTTGGCTAAATAAAGTAAGCGTCAAACAGAACGCTGCAAACTCACCATTCACCACTCACTAAAAAACTTACAAATATGCCCGGCGATTCTTCCAAAGTAAATATCAATTCAGGCGGTGCTTTAAAAAACACTTTCGATGTCATCGTAATTGGATCGGGTATTAGTGGTGGCTGGGCCGCTAAAGAATTTTGCGAAAAGGGCTTAAAGACCTTAGTGATTGAAAGAGGAAAAGATGTGGTGCACCTTAAAGACTACCCTAACGCAACCAAGGCTCCGTGGGATTTTGAACATCGTCTAAAAATACCCATAAAAATAGAAACGGAAAATCCTGTTGTTGCAAGATGCTATGCATTTAGTGAAGCCACCGATCCGTTTTTTGTAAAAGATGTAGAGCATCCTTACGTTCAGGAAAAACCATTCGACTGGATACGTGGTTACCAGGTTGGAGGAAAATCACTGCTATGGGCAAGGGCAACTCAACGCTGGAGCAAATACGATTTTGAAGGACCCGGCCGTGATGGTTTTGCTGTGGAATGGCCCATCACTTATGATGAACTGGCACCCTGGTATAGCCATGTAGAATTGTTTGCAGGTATTAGTGGTAATAAGGATGGACTGGATACTTTACCCGACGGCGAATTTTTACCACCATGGGAACTGAATACAGTGGAAAAAATACTACAGGAAAAAATAAATAGCAACTATAGCGACCGCCGCGCAATAATCGGTCGCTGTGCTCACTTAACAAAACCCACCCAGTTGCATCTTGACCAAAACCGTCAGCAATGCCAGGCAAGAACAAAGTGCGACAGGGGTTGCCCTTTCGGCGGCTATTTTAGTTCCAATGCCTCTACCCTGCCCTGGGCTGCAAAAACAGGCAATCTTACATTGCGCCCTGATTCAGTGGTTCACTCCATCATCTACGATGAACAAAAGGGAAAAGCAACCGGCGTACGTGTAATTGATGCTCATACAAAACTGGCAACCGAATATTTTGCCCAAGTGATTTTTGTGAATGCAGCCTGTCTCAACTCTAATTTAATTTTATTAAACTCTGTTAGTAACCGGTTTCCAAACGGCTTTGGAAACGACAATGGCTTGCTGGGTAAATACGTTGCCTTTCACAATTACCGCGGCACATTAAACGCTCAATTTGAAGGCCACCTGGATGAATATTATTATGTACGCAAACCTACAGGTGCCATGTTGCCTAATTTTAGAAATGTACACAAACAGGAAACGGATTTTCTGCGTGGCTACATGGTGCATTTTAGCGCTGGGCGGAACACCGGCGATGGCAGCAATAAAACGGAGATTGGTGGCGACTACAAAGAAGCTATGTCGAGGCCAGGTGGCTGGGGCGTATTTATGATGATGCAGGGTGAAACAATTCCTAAAGAATCAAATCACCTACGGCTTAGCAAAGATCAAAAAGACGAATGGGGCATACCACAATTGATAACCTCTGTTAGCTATGACGATAATGACGAAAAGATATTAAAAGATTTTTTACAACAGGGTGAAGAAATGCTTACCAAAGCCGGTTGTACTAATATTCAAACAAACGACAGCAAACAGGCTCCCGGACTGGACATACATGAAATGGGCGGTGTAAGAATGGGGAAAGACCCAAAAACTTCCTTGCTCGATCAATGGAATGCTTTTCATAGTTGTAAAAATGTATACGTAACAGATGGTGCAAGCATGGTGTCAACAGGTACACAAAATCCATCGCTTACTTTTATGGCGTTAACGGCAAGGGCCGTAAATCATGCGGTGGAGGAATTGAAAAAAGGAAATATTTAAGTGAGTTGTCAGTGGTGAATAGTGAGTTGCTATTGCTGTTTTGACGAATTATTAATATGGGTTGCAGAGTGCAAAAGTGGTGATCTGATAAATATGCAATGGTGAGTAGCTATTGCTGATCTAAAGAATTACTAATATGAGTACGGATTGCAAAGGATTCGACTCACTCGCAACTGACCACTCACAACTCACCTCTCACCACTCACCATTCACATCAAAACATATTCCCCGTGCAATAAAGTGTATGGGCTTATCTTTGAACAAAGAAAATTAACATGCTTAAAGTTGGTGTTTTAGGAGTAGGCCATTTAGGAAAATTCCATTTAAACAATTGGACTATAATTGAGGGCGTGGAACTCGTTGGATTTTTTGATCCTAATGATGATAATGCGCTTGCTGTTGTTGAAAAATACAATCTTACAAGATTTGATGATGCAGAAGAATTAATGGATGCCT
>JBGSIG010000122.1:0-8793 GCA_041742655.1 Ferruginibacter sp.
GCGTGTGAACCTTATGCCTAAAATAGGTTTGCTGGGGGCAGGTGTTATACTGGCGCCAGGTATAGGCGCTGGCGGCGCCACCACTATTGGTGTTGCCGGGGTGAGTGCATCATGGAATATTAATGGGTTTTACAAAAAATCAAATGACAAACAATTGACCCGGAAGCAACTGACTAAAATCAATGTACAGGAAGAAACGTTTTTGTTTAATACAAGATTCCTGGCAACACAGTCTTCTGCCGACATTAATAAACAAAGAGCTATTCTTGCTGGAGATGACGAAATTGTGGATCTGCGAAAAAGCATTCGGGAAGGTTACCAGTTAAAGTATGACTCTGGAACAGGCCCGCTGCTTGACCTTTTGAATGCAACAGAAAAAGAAAGTGAAGCCCGCACACAAAAAGCTTTGCACGAAATGCAACTGCTGATGACATTATATAACTACAAAACAATTACCGGGAATTAATGGTGAGTTGTGAATGGTGAATGGTGAGTGGTGAGTATTCGAACGGAATATTTGGCTTTCACTCACAACTCACAACTCACATAATGCGACAGTTTAAAATTTACATACCAATAATAATAATCTCATGAAAAAATTAACCTTTCTGTTAATCGTTTTAATAGGCGTTGGTTCCTGCAAAGAAGAAAAGAACCCCTACGATGCCTCGGGTTCATTTGAAGCAGTAGAAACAATGATTGCTCCCGAAACAAACGGTAAAATTTTGCAATTGAATATTGAAGAAGGACAGCAATTAGATTCAGGACAAATAATTGGTTATATCGATAGTACACAATTGCATTTAAGAAAGCTGCAGCTAATTCAGAATAAAAAAGCGATACTCAGCGGCCGGCCTCAAACTAACATACAAACAGAATCATTAAAAAGTGAACTGGCCAATGCCGTGCTCGACCGTAACAGAACAGAGAACCTGGTTAAAGGTGGGGTAGCTTCACAAAAGCAATTAGATGATATGAATGCAAAAATTGCCACCCTCCAATCAAGAATAAATGCGCAGGAAAATTCCTTACAAACCACCATATCATCTTTAAATGAACAGGGCGGAACGATAGATGCACAACTAGAAGAGATAAGTGATCAGCTTGAAAAATCTGTTATTATCAATCCTGTTAAAGGAACGGTTTTAACTAAATACGCCGAGCAATTTGAAATGGCCGTTATAGGAAAACCATTGTATAAAATTGCAGACATATCTACCATTATTCTACGTGCTTACATTACAGGCGACCAGTTGCAACAGGTAAAGCTTGATGAAAGGGTAAAAGTACATACTGACGATGGTAAAGGCGGCTTTAAAGAAACGGATGGTATCATTGTGTGGATAAATGATAAAGCAGAATTCACGCCTAAAACAATTCAAACAAAAAATGAAAGAGCCAACTTGGTATATGCCATCAAAATAAATGTAAAAAACGACGGTTTCCTTAAAATAGGAATGTACGGCGAAGTATCCTGGAGTAAACCCTAAAAGCTATGCCAGCAGTATCATTAAAAAATATAGTGAAGACTTATGATGACGGCAAAGTAAAAGCCGTTAACAACGTTTCTTTTGATGTGGAGCGTGGTGAACTGTTTGGACTTATAGGACCAGATGGCGCAGGCAAAACTTCTATTTTCCGAATTCTCACAACCGTTCTTTTAGCAGACAAAGGTACTGCCACAGTTGATGATAGGGATGTGATAAAAGACTACCGGTGGATAAGAAATAAGGTAGGTTATATGCCCGGGAAATTTTCTTTGTACCAGGATCTTACGGTGGCAGAAAACCTGCACTTTTTTGCTACTATCTTCAATACAACAATCAAGGAAAATTACGATTTAATAAAGGTTATATATGAACAGATAAGGCCGTTTAGTAACCGGCCCGCCGGCAAATTGTCGGGCGGCATGAAACAGAAATTAGCCCTTTGCTGCGCTCTGATACATAAGCCGGTAGTGCTGTTCCTGGATGAACCAACTACAGGCGTAGATGCTGTTTCCAGGAAAGAATTCTGGGAAATGCTGAAACGCCTGAAGGAACAACACATCAGCATTTTGGTTTCCACTCCTTACATGGATGAAGCCTCTTTATGCGACCGTATTGCGCTGATTCAAAACGGCAATATCATGTCGGTAAATACGCCACAAAATATTATTGATAGTTTCCCTTCTCCCCTATATGCAGCAAAGGCAAAAGATATTTACGGGCTGTTGAAACACTTTCGCACTGACCCTTCGGTTAAAAGCTGTTATGCCTTTGGCGAATACCTGCACATTACACTCAACGATGATACCAACAGTGAAAGTGTATTTCAGGAATTAGAATCTAAATATCAGCCGCAGGATTTTGTGGTAAAAAAAATAACCCCAACTATTGAAGACACCTTTATCAGCCTGATGAGCGAAAATGAAAAAGTATCGGTATAAATGGAAAAAATAATTAACGATAAAGTGATCATTTGTAAAAATCTCACCAAGCGGTTTGGCGAATTCAAAGCTGTTGACCACATAACTTTTGATGTAGAGCGTGGAGAAATTTTCGGTTTCCTTGGAGCCAATGGTGCAGGCAAAACCACGGCCATGCGCATTCTGTGTGGCCTCTCCCACCCAACCTCCGGCGAGGCGACCGTTGCGGGATTTGATGTGTACAAACAGCGGGAAAAAATTAAAGCCAATATTGGTTATATGAGCCAAAAGTTTTCCTTGTATGAAAATCTTACGGTGTATGAGAATATTGAATTTTACGGAGGCGTGTATGGCCTGTCCCGGTCAGAAATTAAAAAACGTCGTGAAGCGTTGGTGAACACCTTGGGTTTAACGAATGAAGTAAAAAAACTTGTTGGAGAACTGCCGCTTGGCTGGAAACAAAAGCTTGCTTTTTCAGTTGCCATTTTTCACCGGCCAAAAATTGTTTTTTTGGATGAACCGACTGGAGGTGTTGACCCTGTTACCCGCCGGCAGTTTTGGGATCTTATTTATGAGGCCGCTGCTGATGGAATTACGGTATTCGTTACCACCCACTATATGGATGAAGCGGAATACTGCAACCGCATTTGTGTGATGGTAGATGGACGTGTAGAAGCACTGGATACACCTTCTAACCTAAAGAAAGAATTTAATACTGATACAATGGATGATGTATTTTATCAACTGGCACGTAGTGCAAAAAGAGGAGATTAGCGGTGAGTTGTAATGGTCAGTTGTGAGTAGGCGCTGCATCTTTAGAGTTCTTCTCACCATTTACCACTGGCAACTCACGCTTAAACATGGCAACATAAACCATCAACTAAAATGAAGCAGCTACTGGCTTTTATACGAAAAGAATTTTATCATGTGTTCCGGGACAAAAGAACGCTGCTGATTCTATTTGGTTTGCCCGTAGTGCAGATTGTATTGTTTGGTTTTGCACTAAGCAGCGTAATAAAAAATATAGGCATAACCATTTTAGACAATGCACATGATATAAATTCTGAACAGATCGTCAACAAAATAAAAACAAGCTCATACTTTTTGATGAAGGAACCTGTTTTGCTTTATGCCGATATAGAAACAAAATTTAAAGAAGGCAGCATTAAATGCGCCTTAATTTTTCCGGCAAATTTTGCGGCAGACCTGGGGCGACAGGGCAAGGCGCAGGTGCAGATCATCACAGACGGCTCAGATCCTAATACAGCAACTGTTGTAGTAAATTACCTCACCGCTATTATAGCGGGTTACCAGCAGCAAATAAATCCAACTGCCCGGCCAGCGTATCAAATTATTCCGGAGATAAGGCAATTATATAACGAGGAGCAAAATGGGTCACTCAATTTTATTCCGGGAGTAATTGCCCTTATCTTCATGATTGTTTCCACTGCGCTTACATCAGTTGCTATTGTTCGGGAAAAGGAACTGGGAACAATGGAAATATTGCTGGTATCTCCTTTTAAGCCACTAATGGTACTTGTTGCCAAAACAATACCCTACCTGGTACTTTCTATCATAAACTTTATCATCATTTTGCTGCTTTCGGTATACCTGCTTGATGTGCAAGTCAAGGGAAGCCTCGTGCTTTTGTTTGCCGAAAGCATTCTCTTTATCATTACCTGTTTGTCGCTGGGGTTACTCATTTCAAACCAAACCAACTCGCAGCAAACTGCCATGCTTATTTCAATGATGGGTATGATGTTGCCTACGCTGATATTTACCGGATTTATGTTCCCTATAGAAAACATGCCGATGGTATTCCAGGTGATCTCACATATTCTTCCATCGAGGTATTATTATATCATCATCAAGGCCGTTATGTTAAAGGGGCTTGGTTTTAGTTATGTATGGAAAGAGACATTGATATTATTTGGTATGACTTTATTGCTGTTAACAGTTGCTTTTAAAAAATTTAAAATCCGCTTGTCATGAAGGTATTGAGCTTTATACTGCAAAAAGAATTTCGGCAGATCTTCCGGGATAAGACCATCATTGCCATGATGTTTGCCCTGCCCATAGTGCAGTTAATCATCCTTCCTCTGGCGGCAAACTTTGAAGTAAAAAATATCAACGTTGCTTTTGTTGATCTTGACCATAGCAGCTATTCACAAAAGCTGGTGAACAAAATTGCATCATCCGGATATTTTCGTAATGTTGGCAATTCAATTTCGTACCGGCAAGCGCTGAAGCTGATAGAAAAAAGTGAGGCTGATATTGTATTGCAGATTCCTGCCGGATTTGAACGCAACCTTGTACGGGAAGGCAGGCAGCAAGTGAATTTGTCGGTGGATGCAATTAATGGTACAAAAGCATCCATTGGCGGAGCCTATCTTACAACCGTTATATCAGACTTCAACCGCTCGCTGGATGTGAACGCCAAATTACCTGGTAAGCCTGTTGCAGCACCAACTGCTATCATCGATATTACCTATTCAGATTGGTTCAATCCCCGCAGAGAATACAAGTACTTTATGGTGCCTGGCATTCTGGTGCTGCTTCTTACTATGATCGGCGGATTTGTTACTGCTCTCAATATAGTTAAGGAAAAAGAAATTGGTACCATTGAACAGATCAATGTTACTCCGATAAAGAAATGGCAGTTTATTCTTGGTAAGCTCATCCCTTTCTGGATTGTAGGGATGATTGTGTTCACTGTTGGGTTGATTGTTATGTATGTAGTTTATGGAATTTTTCCAAAAGGAAACATTCCGGTTCTTTACCTTTTTGGAGCTGTGTACCTTATCGCACTCCTGGGATTTGGTCTGCTGATATCCACTTTTAGTAACAGCCAGTTGCAGGCCATGTTTGTCGCATTTTTTTTCATGATGATTTTTATGCTGATGAGTGGTTTCTTCACCAGTCTCGATAGTATGCCCGATTGGGCCAGGCAAATGTCGAACCTCACACCCGTGACACATTTTATCAAAGTCGTCAGGCTGATCGTACTCAAAGGAAGTGGGCTTTCGCAGATAAAAATGGAATTGCTTTACCTGGCTATTTTTGCCGTTGTCTTAAATGGTGCAGCTATTTATAATTACAGGAAAACCAGTTAAGGCTGGAGTAAACATTTTAATTGCGTTGATTATTTTGAAACTAACGAACTTTAAAAAATTCGGAAGCCTGGCTAGGGTTGAAAATTAATTGTTAGCTTTCTTGCCGGAGACAAGTTTGCAAAATCGCAAACAAACAACTACTTCTTTTTATTCTTTTTCTTTGCTTCCTTTTTTGCTTCCTTATATGCATTCTTATTTTCTTTCAACATGATCATGGTTTCTTTTAATCCCATTAAAACTGATCTTATGAGCATGCCAATAAATGGTTTAGTCAGGGTTGGGTAGCTGGCGTAAAATATGTAGCCTCCCTAAATACTAAAATGGCGGGCTCCTTTAACCAGTTTGCATTAAGGTATGGAAACGGCATAGCCAATGGTGGTGATGGGGGGTAACTCAAGAACATGGTTAACATATGGTGCCCCTAATTTGGCAACAAATAAATGTTACAGTGCCTACTCTGTAACATTTGACGAACATTTGCCGATAAATGTAAATCCTAAATACAGCCTGAATGCTTATGCGATATCTACAAAAAGCCATGGCGCCGCAGACAGCTTAAATAAAGCACCCGATTTTGGACGGCAAATATTTAACCGCAAAAAATGAATACTCTTTCGGGCATAGAAGTTTTTTGTACATAAAGCCATGGTTTGTGTTAATGACAGAAATTAATCATGCCCAACGAATAGACGGATCGCAGGCCGCAGCCAAAATGACAAAACTTTCTTTTATACCCACCTTTGTACCATCCGCAAAAGCAGACCCATGAGCACGCCCTCAATTCAGGTTAATTTATTATATTGCCAGGTACAATCAATTTGCTGCAGACAATCTTTATTCTCCTTATCTTTTTGAAATAGGGCCAAAAAAATGGGGGCAATATATTGGTGTAAGATTTGAATGGTGGTAATATTAATTTCATTCCCTTTAACTTGGTGTCCTTCGCTAAATAATTTAATAATTATGACAATTCAAGAATCATACAATTCCTGGGCTCTTCAATATGATGCCAATAATAACAGAACCAGGGATGCAGAAAATATTGCTTTGCGTAAAGTATTGTCCAACATTAAATTTGATAAATGCCTCGAGCTTGGCTGCGGTACAGGTAAGAATACTGTTTGGCTGGTTGACAAAGTAAAATACTTACTGGGAATTGATCTTTCCGGGGAGATGCTTAAGAAAGCAAAGGGAAAAGTTATTTCGAATAAAGCAACATTTAAGCAGGCAGACATTACACAGCCATGGTCGTTTTGTGAGCCATACTATGATTTAATTAGTTTTAGTCTTGTTTTGGAACACATTGCCGACTTGGATTTTGTATTTTCTGAAGCCAGTAAAGTAGTGGAAAAAAGGGGCTATGTGTATGTAGGCGAACTGCATCCTTTTAAGCAATATTCCGGCACCAGGGCCCGGTTTGAAACAGCAACCGGTACGGAGGTTGTGGAATGTTATGAACATCATGTTTCAGCATTTATTCAGGCTGGCAAAAAGTATGGCCTTTCTGTTGTTGAGTTAGATGAGCATTTTGATGATGACGATAAAAAATCCATTCCCCGCATATTGACCATATTATTCCAAAAGTGCTGACATTAGCCTGAACTGTATACGCATCAGTTTAAAAATAAAAATCCGCTTAATTTTCAATAATGGTTTATTACATTTGAAAAGCATTCGATAGCTGCGAAAGTAGAATGACTAAATTAACATGTTAAATGCCTCCTTTTTTAAAACAAGAGTCAACACTTTAATATGGATATAACCATCACATCCAAAAACAAAAAAGAATATCTTTTAATTGAATCGAAAGGTCATATAGAAACCAAAGAAGATCTATTTGCGCAATCTCAAATGATGTATGATGAAATCACAAAACATGGTGCCACAAAAGTATTAATCAATGAGCCGGAAACATATTTTCCGCCTGACCTATTTCATTACTTCGGCTTGGTTCAGAATTATACAGATAATTATCCTCCTGAAATTCGCAATTTAAAAATTGCAATTGTTGTATCTGATGAATGCAAAGAAGTTACCACTTCCTGGGCAGCTTTATGCCAAAGCAGAGGCCTTCAATATTTTGCCTTTACTTCTTTTCAGGATGCAGTTGATTGTTTATTAAAATAAAACAGCGGACGTAATAAAATTTCGTTTAAGCGTTATTTGCATGGGCCACAATTTGCTGTCTGTTTTGGTTTGCAACCTGCTCGTTCAAAGAAACTTTTAAGTAATTTCATCATCACATTTAAACCAAATGCATTAGATTAAATTAAATTTAATGAATGACAAAATCAATAATTCTATTAATTATTATAGTTGCACTTATCGCAAGCTGTAATAATTTAGACAGCAAAAAAATGACAACACAAACAACAGACAATGCAAACAAGCACGACAGCCTAAACGGGTATGCTACGGTAAACGGGCTAAAAATGTATTACGAAATTCACGGTACTGGTGCACCGTTGGTTTTAATACATGGCGGTGGTTCTACCATTCAGACAAGTTTCGGCAGGATATTATATTTACTGGCCAATACGCACAAAGTGATTGCTGTTGAGATGCAGGCCCACGGACACACGGCTGACATTGACAGGCCTTTAACATTTGAGCAGGATGCAGATGATATTGCAGTACTTTTAAAACAACTCAAAATTAGAAGGGCAGACATTTTTGGTTTCAGCAATGGAGCAAGCACCACATTGCAGCTTGCCATACGGCACCCCGAAATGACTAACAGAATAATTGTTGCTTCCACTTTTTATAAAAAGTCAGGCGCTGCCGATTGGTTTTGGCCCATGATGATGAACCCGACCTTTGAAGGCATGCCACAACCACTGAAAGATGCTTACCTAAAAATAAACCCAGACACAAACGCACTTCACCGGATGTATGAAAGAGATGTAGAAAGAATGCAATCATTCCCCGACATTACAGACGAACAAATGAAATTAATCAAGGCGCTGGCTTTTATCATCATCGGCGACAAAGATGTTGTTACTCCTGAACATGCTGCAGAGATGCATAGTATCCTCGCCAATTCACGACTTGCTATTTTTCCCGGAATACATGGAGAATGTATCGGAGAAATAACAACACCACAAGACAGTATTGTAATCGCAGCAACTGTTTCAATGATAAATAAATTTTTAAGTGATTGATGTGTTGAAGGAACGTAGTCCCAGCGAGGTTTCGGCTAATACTCTTTTACTAAACCAAATTGCTGCGAAACCCTATTCCCTGCATGAGCAAAGGTAAGGATGCGCCAATAAG
>JBGSIG010000123.1:0-2377 GCA_041742655.1 Ferruginibacter sp.
CCTGCCATTTGTTTCAGCAAATTTTCCAGAACCCTGGCCACGGGCACCAGCTACGTTTGATAAAGTAAGATTATTAGAATCTAAAATAAGCTTCCCATTTGTAAATAATATGGAGTCGCTGATTTTTGCGTTCCCCGTTAACTTAACATTGATACCATTATTAACCTCAAGAATTGGAATGGAAAATCCATTCATATTTAAAAGTTGAGTGGTTGTACCGTTAAGTAGAAATTTACCAGTACCCTGGATATCTGCGTTTGATGTTACATCACCTTGAACAGCAACCGTGGCTCCGGGTTGAATAAAAAATGTAGCATTGTCGATATACAATTGTGCAAAAGAAGCATTGCAAAAACAAACGCACGCAAAAAATAAAAAGTGGGGTAAAATTTTTAGCTTCATGATACTAGAATTTCCAACAAATATAACTTTTTGTCTTTGGTAATGTTAAAAATACAGAATTATTTTATTAACGGATTGGAAGTTTTTAAAAAAATAAAATGATATTAATTAAAATGTTTTTGTGTGACAGTATTTATACTATGATAGCGGTATAATAGCGCAAAAAGCGAAGACTTGAATAAATCGATTTTATTTATGTGGTATTTTATACGAAATTCGCAGAACGTTAAAAATATACAATGGCAATAGAAATAAAGGTACCGGCTGTAGGAGAAAGTATTACTGAAGTAACGCTTGTAAAATGGTTAAAAAAAGATGGTGAGTGGGTTGACCGCGATGAAGTGATTGCCGAATTGGAGAGTGAAAAGGCAACTTTTGAAATCAATGCTGAGCAGGCTGGCGCATTAAAAATAATTGCAGCCGAGGGTGATACGTTGAACATTGGTGATATCGCCTGCAGTATCGACACAAGTGCAGCCAAACCGGAGGGTAAAACCCAGGCGGCTCCTGCTGCAGCCGAAACAAAAAAGGAATCTCAACAATCTGCTACTGATGTAAAAAAGCAAGTGGATACTTCGGTGAAGGCAACACCTGTAGCAGCAGCAATGATTGCGGATAAAAAAGTAGATGTAAAAAATGTTGTTGCCAGTGGAAGCAATGGTAAAATAATAAAACAGGATGTACTGGAAGCGCTCAATAATCCGGGAAGAAAACCCCGCATTGAATTGTTTGGAAGAAATGACCGCACAGAAAAAATGAGTAACCTGCGCAAAACCATTAGCCGCAGGTTAGTAGAAGCTAAAAATACTACGGCAATGCTCACCACATTTAATGAAGTGGATATGAGCGCCATTATGGAAATACGGGCCAAAAATAAAGACAAGTTTAAAGAGGTGCATGGAGTGAACCTGGGCTTTATGAGTTTTTTCACTAAAGCATGTTGCTTTGCCTTGCAGGAATGGCCGGCAGTGAACGCTATGCTCGATGGCGAGATTATTCAGTATCATGATTACTGCGACGTTTCCATTGCAGTATCTGCTCCTAAAGGCCTGGTGGTGCCTGTTATAAGAAATGCCGAAAGTTTAAGCATGGCTGAAATTGAAAAGAAAGTAGTGGAATTGGCTACAAAAGCAAAAGAAAATAAACTCACCATTGAGGAAATGAGTGGGGGAACTTTTACGATAACCAATGGCGGTGTATTTGGTTCGCTTATGAGTACACCAATTATTAATATTCCACAGAGTGCTATTTTGGGGATGCATAAAATACAGGAAAGGCCAATGGCAGTTAACGGGCAGGTTGTGGTAAAACCTATGATGTACCTTGCCCTTAGTTACGATCACCGTATAATTGATGGCAGGGAATCAGTTAGCTTTTTGGTAAGGGTAAAAGAATTATTGGAGAATCCTTCTTTACTGTTGTTTGGAAAAGACCCGGTTAAAAGTTTATTGGAATTGTAGTAATCTTACCAATATTTTTTTTACGGCCGGATATATTTCGGCCGTTTATATTTGTACTTTATGAGCCGTTTTCATTCCTATATTAACACCACTGCAAAATTGATAACATCGTTTAAAGGCGAACAACCTTTTTCGGTTTTTATTAAAGGGTTTTTTACTTCTGAGAAAAAATATGGTTCAAAGGACAGGAAACAAATATCTTCCCTTTGCTATAATTATTTTAGGATGGGTTTTGCGTTGCAGCACTGCACTGTAGAACAAAAAATTATTGCGGCTACTTTTTTATGTGAGCAGCATGAGAGCGAATTGTTGGAAAAAATAAATCCCAGATGGAATGAGAAAACAACGCTGCCATTAAATAAAAAAATGCTGCTGATAAAAGAAGAGTTTTTTATCAGCGATATTTTTCCGTTCAAAAATTTGCTTAGCAGTAAGGTGGAAATTGAAGACTACTGCCTTTCGATACTTACACAACCTGCACTTTTTTTACGTATCCGGCCTAAATGCAGGATCAC
>JBGSIG010000124.1:0-2637 GCA_041742655.1 Ferruginibacter sp.
AATATCACCCGGCATCGGATTTTGGAAAATACAATAACCATTTAAAACTGGGCGGCATAAAAATCACTGCTGATGGTTCGCCACAGGGAAGAACAGCTTTTTTTACAACGCCCTATTTAAGAGGCGGCCCGGCTGGCGAAAAAAATTGGTATGGCAATGCTACTTTTAGCCAGGACGTATGCAACCAGTTGGTAAAACGTATTTACGACAGCAGCTTACAGGCCTATGTGCACGGTAATGGTGATGCGGCCATCGATATGATCATGAAAGCCCACGAGTTTGCCGCAAAAGGCGATTTGTCAAAAGACAGAAGAACAACTATTATTCATGCGCAATTCACCAGGATGGACCAATTGGATAAATATGTTGAATACAAAATGATTCCTTCTTTCTTTACTGAGCATACTTTCTTTTTTGCATCAGCGCATATACTTAACCGTGGTATGGAACAGGCTTCGTTTATCAGCCCGATGAATACTGCTTATAAAAAAGGACTACGCCCCAGCAACCATACCGATTTTAATGTAAACCCTATTGACCAGATGATGGTGATGTGGACGGCGGTAAACCGCATTTCAAGAGAAGGTATCGTTATTGGAGCCAATGAAAGAGTTACGCCATACCAGGCTTTGCAGGCAATTACAAGCAATACAGCTTACCAGTATTTTGAGGAGGATAGAAAGGGGTCTTTAAAACCAGGCAAACTTGCAGATTTAGTAATTCTTGATCAGAATCCATTGAAGGTTGACGTGTTGAAAATAAAAGATATCAAAGTGGCCGAGACAATTAAAGAAGGAAAAACAATTTATAAAAAATAAAAATAAAGGCAATCATTGTAGCAGGTGCATTCACGTAAATACAAATTTTTTGGATACAAAATAGGTGTAGCTCAAACCAAGCAATACTGAAACAATTAGTTTAGAAAACAGGTAATGAAGTTGAGCGTAAGTAGTAAGCAAATAAACAAACAGGGCCGATAACAGTATATTGCCGATCCACATTACAATGAACTTTATTAACTGTGCAGGTACTTTTTGTTTGGTACTGTTAAATGCCCAGTTTCGCGATAAGATAAATTGTGCAATGGCACCGGTAATATTGCCTGCTGCATTGCCGGTTATATACCAGCATTGAAATACCTGCACCAATAAAATAGTTACGAGGAAATCTGCAAGCGACCCTGCAATCAATACTGCCTGTGCTTTGATGAAAGTATTCATTTTTAAAAATATCCGTTACTTGCCCGTGGCTGCAATTACAGCTTCGTTTATATTGAGCCGTTTTTCTACGGGCAACAATGCAATTGGTTTGGCTACGGGGTGCGTGGCGGTAAATTGCACACCCAGCAGTTCTGCAATGGTGGCGGCTACCTGTTTTTGATACACCTGCTGCGGTTCATTTATCTCCCCAGCTGGCGCAATGCCAGTACCTAAAAGCGCCAGCCATGTTTCTCCTGATCCGCCAATCCAGAAGCCATGTTTATTCCAGTTATTTTCTTTGCGTCCACGGCCGTGATCGGTGGTGATGATGAAACCGGTATTGTTTTTATAGAAGGGATCGGTTTGTACATAATACCATAGCTCGGCAATCATTGCATCTGCCTGGTGTAACTTTTGCAGGTATGCGTCATAGTTACCAAGGTGCGCAAATTCATCTGTTTCACCAAGGCCCAGGTACAACACTTTGGGATGATGTTTTTCAAGATAATTTTTAGCACATTCGTAGGTAAGCAGGTCATGCCGGGTATTGTTATCAGGCACAATGCTTTTTTGTATGCTGTTGATCATTGTGTTTACACTTTCATTTTCGTCGAGCATTTCGTAACCTGCATTTACCGGCAGGCTGCTTCCATTTTCATTTAGTACAAATGGCAAAACATTCCACGAACAAAAGGCAACCACGTTGCCGCTGTAAGCTTTCTGTTTGTTGAGCCATTGCAGAATATTACTGTTTGGGTTTTTTACTTGAATGTTAGGGATCAGCATTTTGGCGGCATAACCTGTAAATATTTCGTTGTAGCCGGGGTAAGATATTTTATACAGGTTGGCAACATTAACTTTATTGTGCAGGTCGCGGTTGCCTAATAGTTGCCCCTGCTGCGCCAACACACTCCAGAAAAATGGCATTAGCCTGCGCCTGTTCTCTTCAGGATTGCTATGCCAGTATTGTTGGAACATAAGCGCTGAATCTTTTACAAAAAGCGGGTTTCGCAACAGCCCACTGTCGGCGCCTTTAAATACCTCCTGCCATCGAACGCCATCAATTGTAATGATAAAGATATTTTGTGCACCAGGTTGTGCACAGGAAGTATTGATATTGATAAGGATAAAACAAATGCAGCATAATAGTTTCATTCCGGAGGTTTTACAAAGGAACTATCCTTGTATAAACTCTGTGTGATGCTATGATTAACTAACGGTTAATTGTTATTTGATTATTGCCATAACAAAACATCGGGTAACACGTGCTATAGCATCATTACCCGATGTAAGTATTTTCGTATAAAACGGTATTGTGTAGCAATCCGGAAATGGGCAAGCAAATCAATTGCCGGGCAGTAGCCAATCTATTACCAGTTATTCGCCGGCTTTAACCTTTGCAGTCTTTTTCTTTGCAGCGGGTGCTTTCTTTACACTG
>JBGSIG010000125.1:0-6736 GCA_041742655.1 Ferruginibacter sp.
CATTTTAAATGGTTCTGCACCTGTATTGATAATATTATGTTTAGCACCTGCAGGAACAACAATCACATCGCCTTCTGTTACGTGATAATTATTTTCATCAATTATACATTTGCCGGCTCCACTTTCAAAGCGAAAAAACTGGTCATTTTTTAGATGAATTTCCTCCCCGATTTCTTCCCCTGCTTTCAGGCTCATCAATACCAATTGAAGGTGTTCGCCAGTATATAATACTTTTCTGAAATTGTCATTGTCCAAAGTCTCTTTTTCTATATTTCCTTTAAATCCTTTCATAATTAATTTATATTTTCATGATACATTTATTTTTTACCAATAAGCGTTTTTAAAAGCAATTTTGCAACCGCTTCTGATGATGCCGGGTTTTGCCCGGTAATTAACAGGCCATCCTGTTCTGCATGCGAACTCCAGTCAGCCCCTTTACTATAATGTGCCCCTAGTTTTTTCAATTCATCTTCCAGTAAAAATGGAACCACTTTGGTTAAGCCCACAGCTTCTTCCTCAGTATCTGAAAAGCCAGTTACCTTTTTTCCTTTTACCAATGATTGCCCATTTTCTGCCTTCACTTTAATTAAAGCGGCAGGGGCGTGGCATACAAATGCAACAGGTTTTTGGGTATTATAAAAATGCTCAATTAATTGTACTGAGTTTTTATCATTCGCCAGATCCCACAGCGGGCCATGGCCGCCCGGATAAAAAACAGCATCGTAATCATCCTTATTTACATCGCTTAGTTTTATTGTATTGGCAACTTTATCTATCGCATCCAAATCTGCGTAGAACCTTTTTGTCGCCGGAGTTTGTGCATCCGGCGCTTCACTCTTTGGGTCAACAGGCGGCTGCCCTCCACCTGGTGATGCAATAGTTATAACTGCACCAGCATCTGCCAGCACATAGTATGGTGCAGCAAATTCTTCAATCCAAAAGCCAGTTTTTTTACCCGTATTCCCCAAAGCACTGTGTGATGTTAATACGATTAGTATTTTCATAAATTATTTTTTTAATATTCGTTTGTTTAATTTAAAAAATCTATTTCTACTTTACATTATCCTTAAAAAGGTCTTTCAATGCTGTACCAAGCTCATTCATATCATGTTTAAACTCACGTTCAAAGGATTGGTTTTTTGATACCACTGCTGCATCAAACTTATCTTTATCGTTTTCAAATTCAGTATTCCTTTGTTGTAATTTTTCCTTTTTCTTTTCTAAATTGGCTTTTAATTTCTCTTTTTCTTTATTATTAGCTTTAGTTATTTTTCCTTCAAGTGATGTGATCTGTTTTTCCATACCAGCGATAGTACCTTCAGATTCGTTTTTAAAGGCATTCCAATTTGATATTGCGTTAGCCTTTGCTGTATCATTGGTTGCAATTACTGCCTCTTTAACGTCGTTATTGGCTTCTTTTAAATTTTTTGATGCATCGCTCATATCCTTTTTCGATGCATCGTTACAACTACTGATAAGTATTACTACCGCAAGGCTTGCTGTTAATATTCCAGTTATTTTTTTCATTTTTTGTTTTTTAATACATTATAAATTCCTGACCTGCATAATTTTAAAACGACTTTAGTAACCTTTAAAGCCTTACCAATACTCATTATACCAGCACTTCCAGTTCGTGATGCAAACTTGTTAGTTTAGCCTCATGTCTTGCTATGCTTCTTTTAATTCGGTCTGCTTTGCCATCATGTATAGCATCAGTGATATGCTTGCTAATGGTTTTACCTTCAGCTTTTACTTTAGCTATCCCGGATGCAGTTTTATCCTTAACATTCTTCACAGCTTTTTTGGCTTCCGTATCAAACTCCATCATCTTTAATTTTCTTTTGCTTTTTAGTGCTGTAATCTTCTTTTCAATTTTATCCTTCTCCTTGTCCATTGATTTTTTAAGTCCGACCCTTTGCTCCGCAATTTCATCTTCTATTTCCTCAATCTCTTCATTCATATAATTATCATAGTCAAAATCTATATTACTTTTTAATATTACAGCTCCAAACGGTTTAAGGTAAATGTCAACAAAGTCGTTGTCCTCTTCCTCTATTTCGGCAATAATCGAAACTGTACCAGCCGCCATTTTCGTTTCAATCTTTTTAATAAAATCGCCGGCAAATTCATAATGATTAATTTCCGCAATGGTTCCAATTGCCGTACCTGCATATAGCCCAATTACAAACCCTAATGGTCCGCCAAGTGAACCCAACAAACCACCTATGGCCATACCACCGAATGCCCTCCAGCCCTCACTGCTACCCTCTTTTAATGTTTCGTATTCTCCATTTTTCTTTTTGCGTACCATTATTTTATCATACAGGGAGATGTCGCCAAGCGATTCCAACTCATTTAATTTGTGCAAGGCATCTATTGCTTTTTTTTCCTCCTTAAAAGATGCTACCATTACTTTTGTCATTATATAATTTTTAATTGTTTACAATTTGGGGGTTTCCATTTTGGATATTACTATTTATTTACTGCGAATATTTATACACTGATTGACATATATTTTATTGAATTATTATAACCGGTTCCAGAGTAATTTTAGTTTTAATGGAATTTGATATGGCGCAGGCTTTTTCACTCATGTCAAGTATTCTTTTTGCTTTCTCTTCTTTTTGGGTGGATGGCAAAATCAATACTGGTTTCAATATAATTTCAGTAACTGCAAGTTTACCATCCACTTTTTCTATTGTTCCTGTTGCGTTACTCTCAAAACTTATAAACTCCAGTTTTGAATTATCTGCAACCAATAAAAATGTAGACATTAAACAGGAACTGACTGCAGCCACAAACAAATGCTCAGGTGTCCATTTTTCCTTCATGCCTTTTGGAAATTCAGCGGGTGTTGCCACTTCAATTGTATTGGGTGTTACAGGAGAACTTAATGTTCCCATTGTTTCAAAATTCCAATGAAGATTAACTTCATAGTAATGTGTATCGTTCATTTTATACCTAATATTAGGGTTACTGTTATTCCGTTTATCATTCTATTCCTATTTTCCTAATTTGATTCTTGTTTTTGGAATATTTAAACAAGCTATTGCTATGCCATCACCCCTCCATCCAATATAATTTGTGTGCCATTACAATAACTGGAATCATCGCAAGCGAGATAGATAAATGCTTTGGCCACTTCTTCCGGTTTGCCCAGGCGTTTGGAAGGACTGCCTTCAATCCAGGCTTTATGCACTGCATCGGGTGCTGCACTTAACAATGGGGTTTCAACATAATATGGACAAATTGCATTGGCCCTTATATTTTGTGTGGCATATTGCACCGCAATATTTTTAGTAATGCCTAACGCGCCATGTTTTGCGGCGGTGTAGCATACTAAGCCATGTTCTGCTTTTAGCCCACCAAGCGATGACATATTTACAATAACACCTCCACCTTGTTTTAAAAACTGCTGTAGCTCATATTTTACACAATAAAATTGACCGGTAAGGTTGATAGCGATTATCTTGTCCCAAACAGCTTCGGGCATATCATGTATACCGGAGTATGGGCCGCCAATACCGGCATTATTAAAAGCTACATCCAGCCTGCCAAATTTTTCCACAGTCATGGTAATAGCTCTTTTTACACTTTCCACATCAGAAACATCTATCGGAACAAACCTGCAATCAACCCCAATTGCTGTAAGTTCACTCAACGTTTCATCATGTTCTTTACTTACCAAATCTGCTATCACAACTATAGCGCCTTCCCGTGCCGCTTCCAAGGCTGCCGCTTTACCAATACCAGAATTACCACCGGTAATAAATACAATTTTATTTTCTAATTTTTTCATCAGGGAATTATTTGTTTGAGTGTGACTTTTCTGTTTCGAATTAAAAATCAAATCAGCATTCAATTCAAACTTGTTTTACAATTTCATTTTCCAGCACTTTCTTTCTTTCCTCGTATTGCGTAATGGTTAATTGCCCTGTTGCAAAACGTTGTTTCAGGATATCAAGTGGTGAATCTTTCCTTCTTCGTTGTCCGGGAATATCGTAAGGTGTTGCAAATATCCAGAAGAGCATTATTCCCCATATAAACCACCATCCAAAGTGCATTCCCCAATAATAATTATCATAAAACATGATTGTTGATATTAAATGTGAATTAATTGAAGCTGTTATTTATTTTTTAGAAACTGCAGGCGTTTTTTTAACGGTAACTTTTTTCTTTCCTTTTTTTATAATTTGTTTAATGGATTTCTTTACCACTTTTTCAATTTTATCAGTAAGTACGGAATCATTGTCTTTTAAAGTTTTTTTAAATGCTACAATTACATTCTTTTTTAATGCTTTAACTTCTTTCTTTTTCATGATGTAAAATTTGATGTAAATAATATTTTAATTAGAATTAAAATGCTGTTTGCGCTATTGTAAAACCGGGAGGGGGCTCCTCCCGGTTTGTTTTATTGATCCATTAAAGCATAATCATAATCAACAATCAGTTCATTATCCACATGCCAAACACCAGGGGCATTAAATGCAATTTTTCCTGCCTCATTTTTCTGATACCAGGAATCTACTGTGCCTGTCAACGTTGCTTTATGGCCAGAAACTTTAACGTTAATATCTGTGTCATATATAGACCAGTTGCGTTTAAGTGCACTTTCTATATCTGCTTTTTCAATAGCCTCATTTGCATCCGCTTTAATTTGGATGCTATTTGAAACACCAGTTACCCCAAGTAAATTCTTTACGGCATCTTTAGCGGCTTCACTTTGGTAATTGTACTGAAGTTCTCCTTCAAGTGTTACCCAGCCATTTTCTACTTTTACCTTTATCTTGTCAGCAGGAATCTGCCAATGCCACTTAAAAGCATTAAGTACTTCGGTAGCAATTTCGTTATCATCTTTTTTACCCCAATCGTGGCTAAATTTAATTTCAAGTTTTTCAACTACCGCTTTTACACCGGCTACATTTTTAGCGGCATCTTCTACTTCTGATTTTTTAGAATAGCTATCAACAACTCCTGTAAGCGTAACAACACCATCGTTAACTGTTACACCAATTTCTGCTGCATTCAATAATGGTTGCCATTTGATGGCATCCTGCACATCTTTTTGTAATTCTGCATTATTTTTCATTGTATTATATTTTTGTATCGTAAATGAATTTTTACAATACTGTAAAGGTCATTTCTTCTATACAGTAAACTGTTACAAAATTTTAAAAAAGAGTTGCAACATTCACACATTTTTATTTTAATAGTGAAATAATTTGAGCATTAACTGGAAGTATATAAGGGCTGTGATTTGTTGAATTATTTTTAGGCACTTTAGTGATTCGTACAATTTGAACTTTAGCAGGTACTTTTTCAATTGTAATAAATTTATTTACCAAAAGCAATACAATGGAAATAAAGATGGCTATGGTAGTAAGCCCAACACCTCTTATATAACTTCTATTCCCTTTTTCAGTTAGTATATTATTTTTGTTATACGAATTGGTGTTTGCTTCTATTTCATAAAGCAATATATCCTTATAAGTTTTGTTTAATAATTCGTGATATTTTTTTACACTGAAAGCCTGGTCGAGTGGTTTGGTTCTAAAAATGCTTAACATTGAAAGTATAGCCCCAATAAAAAGCGCTATCGGAACAATTGAAATAAATTGTATTACCTGCGAAGTACCATCGAGCCCATTCAGAAAAAATGGTATAAATAAAACCGTAACCCCGATAATTGTTCCTGCATAAGAATGTTGTTGCCGGTAGGAGTCTACCTGCTTTTCAATAACCTCTTTGGAATTGACTGCAAGAAATTCTAAATGTCTCAGGTCTTCCATACTTATTTCTACTATGCTTTTATATTTTGTTTACTGCACGCTTTTAAAAGTTGACATGCTTTAGCCGTATAATTTATTTGGTTATTTTTCCGGTAAATAATAAAATTATGTTTACCTGCGAATGTTTTTAAAAGCAATTTTGCAACATGATGAAGCCGGGTTTTATTGTAAATTTTAAATAGTCAGTACTGTTCTACTTTTTTGTATGACCATTTATAATCACTAGCGTTACCGGATTTTCTTTTTGCCCCTTGCTTCTGAAAAAGCGATGGCTACTATTTGTTTTTGGCTTCTTCCGTTTTGTTTTTTTGCCAATTCATGCATGTTTGCACTTACTGCTTTATTCAAATCTTTTTTGCTATTACTTTTTGCTCTGTGTACTGGCATAGTTATTTTTAGTTAAATTTTATGAATTGAAATTTTAGCCATTTCAAAATTGTATTAGTAAAAAAGGGGGGAGTATTTTCTCCTCTCCTTTTTATTAATTAGTCTACCAAATCATAATGATGTTCCACAATCAACTCATTAGCCACGGAGGAAACACCCGGGGCATTCCATGCAATTTTTTCCGCTTCATCTCTTTGATACCATGATATAACGGTGCCTGATAATGTGATTTTAGTACCTGAAACTTTAACCTGGATAACATCATCATTGATAGACCAGTTACGTCTAAGCGCACTTTCAATATCCATTTTTTCAATAGCATCATGTGTTTCAGATTTTATTTGGATATTGTTAGAAACACCCCTTATGCCTAACAGGTTTTTTACTGCATCTTTGGCAACTTCTCTTTGATAATTCCAATTCAGTTCACCTTCCAGCGTAACCCATCCATCCTCAATTTTTACTTTTATCTTGTCGTCAGGGATTGCCCAATTCAATTGCAAAGCATTGCGTACTTCGGTGGCTATTTCGCCGTCAGTAATTTTACCCCAATTACCAAA
>JBGSIG010000126.1:0-1674 GCA_041742655.1 Ferruginibacter sp.
TTCCAATTAATGCGATCTGCTCATCATTTTTTTCCAACACCACATGTTCATTCATCAATAATTTCCATCCTAACTCAGCATGCACTTTTTTTAAATTCTCCAGGTTTTGTTCTTTAGTGATTCCGTTATCGGGCCACCTAACATATTCTCCGTAGTCGTGATTACCCAACGTAGAATATACCCCCATTGGCGCTTTTAATTTATTAAACACGTCCATATAATCTTCCATTTCCGTTGCCCTGTCGTTCACAAGATCGCCGGTAAATAATATTACATCTGCCTTTTCATTTAAAATTTCATTAACCCCTAGCAATACAGCTTTCTTATCGGTAAAACTGCCGCTGTGAATATCGCTGATGTGCAATAGTTTCATGCCTTTAAAACCTTCAGGTAAATTATCAAAAGCAAGTTTCACCCGCCTAATATCATAGTTATATTTATTGCTAAAGCCATAAATAAGGCTGCCGAATAATCCGCCACCAATACCTAAGCCAAGCCAGCTTAAAAATACTGACCGACTAATGCCATCACCTTTTACAATTTCGGCTTCGGTATTATTATAAAACAATTTTCCTGCTATCCATTGAATCAGCCTTCTGACATCATCAACCAGAAAGAAAATAACCGCAACAAATTTTGCTAGAAATAATCCGATTACTGTGGCAAATAAATAAGTTCTAACTTTCTTAGGCAAAAAATTCTGACCGGAAAAAGCAAACAGTAAAAAGCCAACCACGGTAATAATGGACAGCGACCAGAACACAATAAGAATGATACTTTTTGTTTTTGGAGAAGCAGACTGCGAAACAGTTTTAATTGCCTGGAAAACGTAGATGTCAAGTAATAACATTAATGCCACAAAAATAAAAGCACCAAAAGGTGATCGCATATAAAGAATTTGAAAATAAAAAAACGAATTTACTCTATTCTAAAAGACGTGCAAGGCTTCAAATTATTTTAACAATGAAAATTTATGCGCCGTTTTTAACCCACTAACTTTTTTTGTTCGCCACTCCAAACAATAAAATCGTCTAACTGATGATTTATGGCCTTTAAAGTATTCTCATCGATAAAGTTGCCATGTTCATCCAATAATCTGTCAATAACTGAAATTGGTAGTTGATTGGGGTGCACTGTAATTTTAAGATAATTTAACACAGCACACAGGTGATCATTGCCTCGTAAATTACCCGCCCTGCCGGTAGATACTCCTGTGATGAGGGCCTTTTTATGCCACCAAATTGCGTGGGCTTTACTTGTATCAAACAACAGCTTCAATACCCCGGGAAAACTTCCGTTGTACTCAGGGGTTATAAAAATGTACCTGTCTGTGGGAATCAATACATCATTTTCAATTTGTATAAAATCGTCCCCTCTGGTGAACACATTTACATGCTCTAGCGATAGCAGGCCGGCATAAATACCTTTTTCTTTTAAGATAGCCTGGTATTGCCTGGCCACTTTCAACGTGTTGCTGCCAATTCTATTTGTACCGGAAATAATTGTATACATATTTTATTTTTATGCCATCCAAGTTGCGATATCAACAACTAAGATTTAGCATTGTTGCACAATTTTATGATGAATAGCTAAATTTGTGACTGTGCCATGAATATTTGAGGCCTGTGGTTGAGTTTCAAACAGTACCTTTGGCAATTCAAAAAACAAGTTAGG
>JBGSIG010000127.1:0-2132 GCA_041742655.1 Ferruginibacter sp.
GATCAAATCCCAGTTACCTGGAAATAATCAACGTACCAATCGATAAAATTATTTACACCTTCTTGTATTGGCGTGGAAGGTTGGTAAGCTAGTTTTCTAGTTAAATCCGTTACATCAGCATAGGTCTTATATACATCACCCGGTTGCATAGGCATTAATATTTTGTTTGCTTTTTTGCCCAGTCTGATTTCAATGGCTTCAATAAAGGCAGTAAGTTTTACCGGTGTACTATTGCCAATATTATACAATTGGTAAGGACCTTTAGATGTAGCAGGATCAGGTTTTAGTCCACTCCATTGGGAATTGCCAATTGGTGGGTTTTTTACTACGCGACTGACTCCATCCACTATATCGTCAATGTAAGTAAAGTCACGTTCCATTTCTCCATTGTTAAAAACCTTGATGGCCTCTCCATCAATAATAGCTTTTGTAAAAAGGAACATTGCCATATCAGGCCTTCCCCATGGACCGTATACAGTGAAAAAGCGTAAGCCCGTTGTAGGTAAACCATACAAATGGCTGTAAACATGCGCCATTAATTCATTACTTTTTTTAGTAGCTGCATATAAACTTACCGGATGGTCTACTGTTTGGCTTGTGGTAAAGGGAATTGATTCATTTAAGCCATACACACTACTGCTACTTGCATAAACAAAATGCTTGATTTTGTTATGCCTGCAGCATTCCAATAAGTTGGCAAAGCCAACAATGTTGCTGTCGATATAAGCCGAAGGATTTGTTATACTATACCGTACACCTGCCTGCGCAGCAAGATTAATAACCACATCAAATTTCAGTGAAATAAATAATTGCTCAAGGTTGTACCGGTCTTCCAATTTAAGCTGAACAAAGGAATATGACGGTACTGAGTCGCTTTTTACCAGATGATTATATTCTATTTTGGCTTTAACTATTCCAGCTGTTGAAAGCCTGTCAAACTTAAGGCTTACCTGGTAATAATCATTTATAGAATCAAGGCCTATTACTTCAAAACCGTTTAATAATAACGCGTTTGTCAAATGGTAGCCTATAAAACCGGCTGCGCCAGTAACTAATATTTTCATTTTATGAAAAGAGTCTGAGTGAAAAAATTAAAGAATTAAAATAATGTGTTGGAGTATAAACCAATTAAGTTTACTCACTCGGTTTGAAAAATGCAATACTTGCATTAGTATTGAAAAATAAAAGTCCGTCAAATATTTTTAAATCTGCTTGATAAAACCACCCCCGTATCTCATCTGCTTTTCTGATAATTTATTCTTGTAAGTTTATTGAGATAAGTTTTTAGTTATTTTATCTACAACTATTGAAGTGAATAATTCAGCACCCTCGGCATTCAAGTGACCTGGATCATCAAATATATTTGGATGATTTATAAAGGTTGTATCGTTTGAGAAATTATAAAACACAATATTTTCATCTTTAGAAATTTTTTCTAATAATGAAATGGAATAATCAGGATGGTTATAATTTGTAAAGGATGGCGAGCATACTACAAATAGTTTTGTGCCGGATTTTTTGCATGCTTTAACAAATGAATTAAAAATCTCAATTTTAATAGTGTCTAATTTATATTCATTTACGTCTGAGGTTACAATTGGCTTGTCCCATGTCCTATTCAGTGGTTTATATCCCTTAATATCAGCCGATCTCTTTTTGAAAAAATCAGCATTGCCTCCAGCTATCATTAAAATTGAGGAGTTAAATGGGTAAATAGAAGATGCAACTTTGTATTTCTCCCAGGGGCTTTTTAAATCTACAATAGGACGTATTTCGGGATGACTATTGTAGTAAGGTAACAAAAATGATAACCTGTCATAACTCTCCCTTTCTACTTTTAAATCACCGGGAGAAACATCCAGAATAATTACTTCGGGAGAATATCTTTTTAAAATAGCTTGTAACGTTGCGTAATTGTATAATAGAAATTGCCCAGGGCTTCCGGTATTATAGCATGTTTTATTAAGTTTTTCTTCGATAACGTTAGGAACATAATGGTGGTACGCCCTGGATGAGCCTAACACTAATACGTCTGCAGTAGTTTTGTCAATTGCAAAAGTGGCCCTGTAAAGCCTTCCAACTTCTTGTTTAAAATAAAAATACCGCAAAATTTTTCCAATAGAAAAATCAAA
>JBGSIG010000128.1:0-8150 GCA_041742655.1 Ferruginibacter sp.
AATTTTAAATAAGCCTGTAATGATTGATTTCACAGGCATTCAATGTGTAAACTGCAGAAAATTTGAAGCGTCCATTTGGCCCGACCCTTCGGTAATAAATACCATGAAAAATGATTTTATCCTGGTCTCTTTATTTTGCGACTACGACGATGAAGAATTGCCGGATGATGAAAAGTTTTTTTCAAAGGCATTGAACGGCAAAGTAGAAACCGTAGGAGATAGAAATGAAGATTTGCAGCAACAACTCATCCAGGCTTCAGGACAACCTAACTATGTATTTGTAGATAGTGCAGGGAAATTAATTGTTCCGGGCGGTTATGGATACGATCCTACCAATAATGCCAAAGATTTTGCGGCATACCTGCAGAATGTTTTGGCGGTATTTAAAAAGCAGGTGCAATAACATATATGTTTTAAGAAAATTTAGAGCACACTGTGATCCAAATTGTAAGACAGAAAATAATTATGACCCGACTGGTAAGCTCCGCAATTTTTCTTATCATACAATTTCAATTTTATTCTTGCCACATTCCGCACGACAGAGAAATTATTTGTTACGGTAATTTTAAAATAGCAAGAGATTTAGCTTATAAAAACCCAGCTAATACATTTGCTTTAGATTCAGCATTAATAATAGTCAACAATTGTATGCAGTGTGACTCGATTAAGAGGGAGGTGGTTGACTTAAAAATTCGCTTATTAATTACTTTAGGGAAATTGAATGAGGGCTCCGAGTTTGTAAATTCAATGCAGGCTTCAGAATTTATGTATCCCTATAAGAAGAAATTAAATCAAAACAATTTTATCGCTCTAAACTTTGCATTCATTAAGGATACAATTAGCCGTGACAAAATTTTCCGGGAAATGACTACTGACCTTGAACAATATATTAACAACAATAGCCCAAATTCAAAGGAATTTCAAGAAGCCTACCTTGACTTATTTACTTTAAAAGGAAATTTTACGGATTCAATGGAAATTAATCGAGAGATCGATTCACTGAAAATAAAATATCCCAGCGATGCTACTTTTTTTGACTTCTTAAAACTTTAGAGAAAGGGTTTACAACATTTGCCCTTATATATTAAATAAAAAAACCCTTTAAAAATAAAGGGCTTTTTCTTTTGGGGGTTATAGTAAAATATTTTCTATAAAGCGATTTGTTTTTCTGCCATCATTTTACGCATATTGATTAAGCCATAACGCATACGGCCCAGTGCTGTGTTGATGCTGCAATTTGTGAGGTCTGCAATTTCTTTAAAACTAAGGTCTGCATAATGACGCATAATAATTACTTCACGCTGATCTTCCGGAAGCATATCAATCATTCTACGAACCCTGTCGTGACTTTGATTTTGCATCATTTTTTGTTCAGCGCTTGGCTCAGAAAAATTAAGTACTTCAAAAATATCCCTGTCATCACTTGTTTTGATGCTTGGGCTACGTTTGATTTTTCTGAAATGATCTACACAAAGATTGTGTGCAATGCGTAGCGCCCAGGGTAAAAACTTTCCTTCATCTGTATATTTACCGCCCTTGAGCGTATCAATAATACGGATAAACACATCCTGGAAAAGGTCTTCTGCCAGGTACTTGTCTTTTACAAGCAAATAAATTGAAGTGTAAATTCGGTCCTTGTAACGTGTTACAAGTGTTGAAAGTGCGTCAGTGTCTCCATCCATGTAAAGATGTACTAACTGCTGGTCGGTTAAATTGGTTAGGCATTTCATAACTTCTACAGTTTTTGTTGGTTTAGGACTTTTGTTTGGAAACCAATAAGAGAGAATTGAGCGTAGAAGTCTAATAGATAGGCGTTCGTGGCTTTTCACTTTACTGGATATTGGACTGTGAAAATAGGTAAAATTTTTAAATCGCCAAATTTTTCTTAAAGTTTTTTTTGGCCTAACATTTTTTAAAAATAATTCAATTCCTATTAGTTAACTAAATACAAACTGATTTTAAGAAGACTTTCACATTATTAACGCAGCGCAAAGAGAACACACTATTTTTGCAAATACAATAAAATGGCAACAAAAACGATCCCTAAAAAAAAGGAAAATATTCCATCATTAAATGCTGATGGAATATTAATTAAAGGTGCAAGAGTTCATAACCTTAAAGATGTAACGGTAACAATACCGCGTAGTAAGCTGGTAGTAGTTACGGGTGTTTCAGGCTCAGGTAAATCTTCTTTAACCATCGATACTTTATTTGCAGAAGGCCAACGCAGGTATGCAGAAAGCCTGAGTGCTTATGCCCGCCAGTTTATGCAACGCATGAACAAGCCGGATGTAGATTACATAAAAGGTTTATGCCCGGCTATCGCCATTGAACAAAAAGTTATTTCCCGAACGCCAAGAAGTACAGTTGGCAGCATGACGGAAATTTATGATTACCTGCGCCTGTTATTTGCAAGAACCGGTAAAACTATTTCGCCGCTAAGCGGACGGGAAGTAAAAAAAGATGATGTGGCCGATGTAATAAAGGCCATAGAACAATTAAAAGAAGGAGACAGGGTATTGGTTCTGGTACCTTTTAAACTACATGCCAAAAGAGATCTTAAAGAAGAACTGAGTATTTTATTGCAGAAAGGATTTTCAAGAGTGGCCTTTCCAAATTCTTCCGGGTTTTTAGAACCTCGGCGCATTGAAGATCTGTTGGAAACTAAATCTTTGAAACTTTCACCAAGTACGTATTTGCTAATTGACAGATTGGTTGTAAAATCATTTGATGAAGATGACAGGCATCGCATAAGCGATTCTGTTGGCATTGCTTTTTACGAAGGCGAAGGAGCATTAATACTGGAAGTGAACGGAAGAAAATTATTACATTTTAGTAATAAGTTTGAGTTGGATGGAATACAGTTTGAAGAACCTGTACCCAATCTATTTTCTTTTAATAATCCTTTTGGTGCATGCCCTACTTGCGAGGGGTTTTCGCTTGTACTGGGAATTGATCCTGACCTGGTAATACCAAACAAACAGCTAAGTGTATACGAAGGTGCAGTAGCACCATGGAAAGGAGAAAAGTTAGGATTGTGGAAAGAGCAGTTTATAAGGGCAGCAAAGAATTTTAATTTTCCTATTCATACGCCCATCATTGATCTTACCAAAGAGCAATACCAACTTTTATGGCAGGGCAACAATTATGCAAATGGTATTGATGATTTTTTTAAGGAAGTAGAGCAAAACTTATATAAGGTTCAGTACCGTGTTTTATTAAGCCGTTACCGCGGCAAAACTTTATGCCCCGATTGCAAAGGTTATCGTTTGCGTAAGGAAGCACTGTATGTAAAAGTGGGCGGTAAACATATTGGCGAATTATGCGAATCGCCGGTGAAAGACCTTCAGGTTTGGTTTGATAATTTGAAGCTTGGTGAATACGATCAAAAAGTAGCGAAAAGAATTTTGATAGAAATTCATCATCGCATTAAAACACTAACGGACGTTGGCCTGGGGTATCTTACTTTAAACCGGCTGGCCAATTCTTTAAGTGGCGGCGAAAGCCAGCGCATACAACTTACAAGAAGCCTGGGTAGTAATCTTACCAGTTCTCTATATATTTTAGATGAGCCATCTATTGGCCTGCACAGCCGGGATACTGAAAGGTTAATTAGAGTGTTGAAAGAATTGAGGGATTTAGGAAATACAGTGGTAGTGGTTGAGCATGATGAAATGATGATGCGTGAAGCAGATTTCATTATTGATATGGGGCCGCTGGCAAGCCCTTTAGGTGGGGACGTAGTTGCAGCAGGTAATTACAAAGAATTGATAGCAGATAAAAACAGCCTTACTGGCAAATACCTTAAAGGTGAATTAACCATTGAAACCCCCAAGAATATCCGAAAATGGAACCAAAGCATAACGGTGGAAGGCGCCAGGCAAAATAATCTTAAAAATATAAGTGTACAATTTCCAATGAATGTGTTTTGCGTTGTAAGCGGAGTGAGTGGCAGCGGTAAAACAACTTTGGTAAAACAAATTTTATACCCCGCCCTGCAAAAGATAAAAGGTGAAGGAGTAGAAAAGGCAGGCTTACACAAAACTATCAGCGGCAACATCGAAGCCATTTCGCAAATAGAAATGGTTGACCAAAATCCTATTGGAAAATCATCCCGCAGCAATCCGGTTACATATATCAAAGCATATGATGAAATAAGGGAATTGTACAGCAAGCAACCACTTAGTAAGATGCGGGGATTTTTGCCAAAACATTTTTCTTTTAATGTAGATGGCGGAAGATGTGATGCCTGTAAAGGCGAAGGCGAACAAATTGTTGAAATGCAGTTTTTGGCCGATGTGCATTTAACCTGTGAAGTGTGTGCCGGCAAAAGATTTAAAGAAGAAGTACTGGAAGTAACGTATAAAGGGAAGAATATCTACGAAGTGTTGGAGATGAGTGTGGATGATGCGATTGAATTTTTTTCAGTAGAAGGCAAAGCGCAGGACGGGGCTGATGTGGCAAAAAAAATACAGCCATTGAGCGATGTGGGGCTGGGCTATGTAAAGCTGGGGCAAAGTAGCAACACACTTTCGGGCGGTGAAGCACAGCGGGTGAAGCTGGCTTCTTTTTTAGGCAAAGGAAAATCTCAAGGCAACATCCTTTTTATTTTTGATGAACCAACTACCGGCCTTCATTTTCATGACATTAAAAAGCTGTTAACTTCTTTTAATGCACTGATAGAACAAGGACATACTATTTTAGTGATTGAACACAATACCGATGTAATAAAATCTGCAGACTGGGTAATTGATCTTGGCCCTGAGGCCGGCGATGAAGGCGGCAATCTTGTTTTTGCAGGTAAGCCTTCGGACTTGAAAAAATGTAAGGAAAGTTATACGGGTAAGTTTTTGCAAGAAAGAAATATCCCGATCATAAATTTATGATCAGGATATTTTCAGAGTATTTCTATTTAAATTATCTTAACCTGTTACTGTCTTTAATTAATTTTTCATCCTTATTAATTCCCCTGGCAGCCAATATTAGTGCTGCTATTATTATAATATGCAAAACTGCAGTAATTGCATAATCACCCATTGAAAAATCCTTTGTTTGCTGGTAATATAAAAATAGCAATACTACATCAAGCAAAATGGCCACAATACATAACCAAAGTTGCGTTACCCTGTTCTTGAATAAAAAAATAGTTATCAGTGTCAACACCCCAAGACCAATAGTCAATATCATCAGGCCAAGGTTTTGCGTGCCATTCAATTGATGGTATAAATTATCAGGCAAATAGGTGCCACTGTAAAAAGATAATTTTAAAGTAAGGAATGTAAGTACAGATGCTAATAAAAGCCAGACAGATTGAATTCGCTGTAACATAGAATTTTATTTAATTAATTAGCCAAGTTCAGGATATAAAATAAACTGCCCCATAAATTCATTTACCTGCCCTCGTACAGTATTGATTACATTTTCATCATCTGCATTCATCAGTACATTGTCGAGGGCATTTACTACAAATTGCATGTGTTCCTCTTTCATACCACGGGTAGTGATAGCAGCCGTACCAATGCGGATACCTGATGTCACAAAAGCGCTTTTATCATCAAAAGGAACCATGTTTTTATTTAAAGTAATATCGGCTTTTACCAGCGCCTGTTCAGCTTTTTTACCACTGATATTTTTATTGCGCAGGTCAATCAGCATTAAATGGTTATCGGTACCGTTACTGATTAACTGGTACCCTTTATCTACAAATGCTTTGGCCATGGCCTGTGCATTTACTATCACCTGTTTTGCATAAGCTGTAAAGTCATTGGTTAAAATTTCGCCGAAAGCTATTGCTTTTGCAGCAATAATATGTTGCAAAGGGCCACCTTGTATACCGGGGAAAACGGCCATATCCATCAGGTTACTCATTAACCTTGTATTGCCTTTTACATCTTTTAAACCAAAAGGGTTTTCAAAATCTTTTTTCATTAAAATAATGCCACCTCTTGGGCCACGCAACGTTTTGTGTGTGGTGGAGGTAACAAAATGGCAATGTTCAAATGGAGAGCTTAATAATCCTTTAGCAATTAAACCGGCCGGATGCGCCATATCGCATTGAACAAAAGCGCCAACTTCATCGGCCACTTTTCTAATTCTTGCGTAATCCCAATCACGGCTATACGCAGATGCTCCACAAAAAATTAATTTTGGTTTTAGTGATCTTGCCTTTTCTTCCAATGTGTCATAATCAACCAAACCGGTTTCTTTTACCACACCATAAAAATGGGCTTCGTATAATTTGCCAGAGTAGTTTACCGGCGAGCCATGTGTAAGATGGCCGCCCATGCTCAAATCCAATCCTAATATTTTATCACCCGGTTGTAATATCGCTAATGCCACTGCTGCATTGGCCTGAGCACCACTATGGGGTTGCACATTTGCGTAGTCGCAATTAAAAATCTGTTTAAGGCGGTCAATGGCTAATTGTTCTGTTTGGTCAACTATTTCGCAACCGGCATAATACCTGCGGCCAGGATATCCTTCTGCGTACTTATTAGTCATAACACAACCTGAAGCCTGCATAACCTGTAGCGAAGTGAAATTTTCAGAGGCAATCAGCTCAATGCCGTGGCGCTGACGCTCCATTTCTTTATGAATTAAATCAAAAACCAATGTATCTCTCTGCATGTTTTATTATTGAAGTGCAAATATACAAACCGGAGATTACTTTAATAGTAGGATTAATATTAATGCCATTTTTTATCGTAACCGGTTTACACAAAATTCACTACTTTCACACACTGCTTTAATAAAGCAACATCTTATTGTAAACAAATATGCAGCATTTTGCAGATTAAGGTTTTACCATGAAGGCCATTATCCCAGTTGCCGGCGCAGGCACAAAATTGCGTCCACATACTTACACACAGCCTAAGGCTTTAATTCCCTTAGCAGGAAAAACTATATTAAGTATCATTGTCGATCAATTGCACGAGGCGGGCATTAAGGATTTTATTTTTATTGTTGGGTATCTTGGAGAAAAAATACAGGATTTTGTGAAAGCAAAATATCCCCACCTTACTTGTCATTTTGTGTATCAAAACGAACGGTATGGCACCGGTCACGCCGTTGATCTGGCCAAAGAAATAGTTGGAACGGATGAAGTATTTATAGTATTGGGAGATACCATTGCTGAATATGATGTGCAGGAAATGCTGCAGTCGCCCTATTCAACACTTGCAGTAAAAAGAGTAGATGATCCCCGCAATTTCGGCGTGGCAGAAATTGATGCGGACGGCTTTATCAGCCGGGTTGTAGAAAAGCCAGCCATTCCCAAAAGCAATATGGCCCTTGTAGGCATTTACAAAATAATTGAAACAGATTTTTTATTTGTATGTCTCAAAAAAATTATTCAGCGGGGAGATGTAACGCACAATGAACTTAGCTTAACCGATGCATTGGAGTGTATGATTCAGCAGGGTGCTAAATTCAAATCTTTTAAAGTACAGAATTGGTTTGACTGTGGTAAGAAGGAAACTTTATTGCTGTCCAATGCTACTTTGTTAAAAAAATTTGGGGGCAAGGTGCTAGAACAGGAGAAATTTGAAAACACCATCATCATACCGCCGGTTAGTATCGGCGAAGGTTGCGATATTAAAAATTCCGTAATTGGCCCCAATGTTACCATCGGTGACAGTACGTTGTTAAATTATACCATAGTAAAAGATTCAATTATCGGCTCATTTTCTAAATTATACGATGTGGTACTGGATGACTCCCTGATAGGGAGCGATACGGGTATTAAAGGCGAAACCCGTTCTTTAAATATCGGCGACAATACAGATATTGACCTCGGTTGATTATGCAGCACTTCTTTTTTTATTGATTTATAAAAGTTTAGCCATAGCAGTAACGGATGCCCCTTTTTTCTAACAGAATTACACAACTTTTTGGTATTGATTACCCCATCATCCAGGCCGGAATGGTTTGGGTAAGTGGGTGGCGGTTAGCCAGCGCTGTGAGCAATGCCGGGGGGTTAGGATTAATCGGAAGCGGCAGTATGTATCCTGATGTTTTAAAAGAACATATTCAAAAATGCAGAAAGGCCACCAATAAGCCATTTGGAGTAAATGTGCCTTTACTATATCCGGATATTGATAATCATATTGAAATAATTATTGCCGAAAAGGTGCCGGTTGTATTTACTTCGG
>JBGSIG010000129.1:0-5884 GCA_041742655.1 Ferruginibacter sp.
AAATATGATTTCACTTACGATATATTGATCTTTCCCAAACACCTGCCTTATGCAGCGAAATTTGTGCAGCGTTTTCCGCAGCAGGCTTTTGTGCTGGATCATTTAGCAAAGCCTGATTTTAAGAAGGCCGATTTTTTGGAATGGGAACAAGGCATTAGGGCATTGGCTGCCAATGAAAATGTTTCGTGCAAAGTATCTGGCATGGTTACAGAAGCCGATTGGGAAAATTGGAGCAGCGATGATTTTACCTATTGCCTTGATGTGATTACGGAGGCATTTGGCATCAACCGCCTGATGTTTGGGAGCGACTGGCCTGTGTGTTTGCTGGCAGCATCGTACCAGGAAATGAGTAATATTGTGCATCGTTATTACATGCAATTCTCCATTGATGAACAGCAAAAAATATGGGGACAAAATGCCATTGATTTCTATCATTTATAAAAAATAAAAATGGATTTACAATTAAACAAAAAAGTAATTATAGTAACTGGTGGTGCTAAAGGTATTGGCCTCGGCATTTGTAAAGTGTTGGCGGCTGAAGGTGCTATACCTTTTATTATCGGCAGAAACGCCGAAGATAATTTAGCAGCAATAAAAGAAATTGAATCAGCGGGCGGACAGGCAAAACATACAACAGCAGAATTGACAAAACCGGGCGATTGCGAAAAAGCGGTGAAGGAGGTAATAGCACAATTTGGCCGGATAGACGGCGTAGTAAACAACGCCGGTGTGAACGATGGTGTAGGATTAGAGAGTGGCAACTATGAATCGTTTATTGCATCGGTACATAAAAATCTTGTGCATTATTATTTAATAGCGCAGCACGCTTTACCAGAACTAAAGAAATCAAAAGGTGCTATTGTAAATATTGGTTCTAAAACCGCTGAAACCGGCCAGGGAAATACATCTGCTTATGCGGCGTCTAACGGTGGCCGCAATGCATTAACAAGAGAATGGGCAGTTGAATTATTAAAGTACGGCATTCGTGTAAATGCGGTTATTGTAGCAGAATGTTTTACCCCCTTGTATGAAACATGGATTAAAACATTTAATAACCCCAAAGAGAGATTGAAAGAAATTGAAAATAAAATTCCATTTGAAAACCGGATGACTACCGCGGAAGAAATCGCCAACATGGTTGCATTTCTTTTGTCCCAAAAATCAAGTCATACCACAGGGCAATTGATTCATGTAGATGGAGGGTATGTGCATTTGGACAGGGCGTTGTAGAGTTGTGTCCCGATAGCTATCGGGAGGTGAAAAATTTACAGGCCATTTGAAGTTAGAGGATGCAAAATTATCCGACGGGCTTACTGTTTTGAAATGCTTTTAAAAAAGTAAATTACAATGTATGAAAAATATTTTTTTCATTTTTTTTCTGAGCTTTAGTATTACTTCATATTCACAAAATAATGTAAGCGCCCCTGCACCTGTTTTACCTGTTCCGTCTCCTGAGCAACTGGCGTGGCAAAAAATGGAAATGAATGCCTTTATTCATTTTACCACCAATACTTTTACCGGAAAAGAATGGGGTTATGGCGATGAAAAAAATGAGGTATTTAATCCTACAAATGCAGATGTTGATCAATGGATCTCTACCATTCAGCAAACAGGTTTTAAAGGCGTTGTATTAACCACCAAACACCACGATGGGTTTTGCTTATGGCCTTCAAAATACACCGAACATTCTGTTAAAAACAGCCCTTATAAAAACGGCAAAGGCGATATCGTAAAAGAAGTTTCCGTTGCCTGCAAAAAATACGATCTAAAGTTTGGTGTTTATCTTTCTCCCTGGGATAGAAACCATGCAGAGTATGGAACACCTGCCTACATCGAGTATTACAGGAACCAGTTAAAAGAACTTATCATTAACTATGGGCCATTTTTTGAAATTTGGTTTGACGGAGCCAATGGCGGCGATGGATATTATGGTGGCACAAGAGATGTAAGAAAAATAAATGGAGCTACTTATTATAACTGGCCTGTAACTATTTCGGAGGTTAGAAAAATGTTACCACAAGTGATCTTCTTTAGTGATGCCGGCCCGGGTATTAGATGGGTGGGTAACGAAAGGGGTGTTGCCGGAAAAACAAACTGGAACACCATTTCATTAGATACATTGTATGCCGGCAAAGCAGGTATAGAAAATCTACTAAATACGGGATCAGAAGATGGAACTAGTTGGGTGCCTGCTGAAGTAGATGTGTCTATCAGGCCGGGTTGGTTTTATCATGCTGATGAAGATGCAAAAGTTAAAACCCCGCAACAATTATTTGATATCTATCTAACTTCCGTTGGTCGGGGATCTGTACTGTTGCTTAATTTACCTCCCGACAGGCGTGGATTGATTCATGAAAAAGATGTTGAATCATTAAAAGGTTTTCGTGCATTACTGAACAAAGAATTTAAAAATAACCTGGCTGCAAAAGCAACTATCAAAGCCAGCAGTTATCGTGGAAATAATAAAAGTTATTCTCCTGAAAAAATGATCGACGGCAATGATGAAACTTATTGGGCAACCAATGATAATGAACAAACAGCCACCATTGATATTGATTTAAAAAAATTGCAGGTTGTGAAATACATCATGCTGCAGGAATACATAAAACTGGGGCAACGCATTAAATCATTTACCGTAGAAGCATGGATCGATAATCAATGGCAGGCTGTTGCCAATGAAACTACCATTGGTTACAAGCGTATTTTAAAATTGGATGGTACAAAAACAAATAGGCTACGGGTGAATATTTTAGCATCAAAGGCTTGTCCGTTGATTTCTTCAATTGGTGTTTATTGAAATATTTTTGTACAGACTACCGAAGTTTTTAAAACTTCGGTAGTCTGCGCTGCCTTTAAAATTCAAAAATTACACCTATCGATGGTAGAATGTTGCCGTCATCATTTACAAGAATAACCGGTATAGCATTGCTGCCATTTTGTTGAATGGGCTGCCCATCGGTAGTTACAAAAGCGGTATTATCGTCATTGCGTTTAAAAGTATATTGCGGAGAACCTATATTCTTAGCACCATACCAGTTTTGTATGTCTAAAAAAAGGTCAAGGGTGTATTTTTTAAAATTCCATTTTTTGTCAATGCGGATATCGCTGGAATTGAAGGCCTTTAGCCTTAATGAATTTATATCGCTATAATTATAAACGCCTGTGCCCAAAGTAATATAATTTAACCGGCTTTGAGGCATATCAAATGGAGTATAAGGTGCTTCTCCCTGGTACCTGAATTTTAAACCGAGCTCCCAGTTTTTCTTAAATTTATAACCAAAAGTAAGGCTCATTAAAAAGTTGTTATCCCAACTGGCCGGTTCGTATATTCCATTCGAACCGGTAAATTCACTTTTATAAAAAGTTAAACTAAATACGCCAAAAAAATGATTGGTCAATTTTTGTTGCGCAAAAAATTCAACACCGTAAGCACGGCCCTTGCCATTTTGAATGACGGGTTCGTTACCGATAGCGCCAAAGTCGGTTCCAATATTGGCGATGCTGATGCCATATAATAAACTAACTGGATAGTAATTGTATTGTTTGTAAAAACCTTCCACTGTAAAGCGGGTGGCATTGCTTGGTAAATATTCCACGCCCGATACATAATGTGTACTCTGGATATAATCGCCGGGGTTGGTTGTGGCAGGGGTTGTTAAAGGATTATTGTACGCCAATTGTGTGTACGTAGGTAATTTATAATAGATGCCGTAGCTGGCGCTGATGTTCCATTTATTACTCAATGCATAACTGGCACTAATGCGGGGGCTTAATTGTTTTAAAGGATTGGCTTCACTATTTTTCAATGTATTGGCATCCATCCGAAGGCCCGCACTCAATCCCAGGCGATCGTTGAAAATTCTTTTGCCGGCCTGCGCAAATGCCCCATACCTAAGAAAATTGGCGCCAGTGAAAGTGGAAAGAATTTCTGCTTCCTGTATTACATTGCCCTGTTCGTCGGTAAGGCGTGGCCGAAAGCGCTGTATAAAACTATTATCAAATTCTACATATTGTGCTACTGCACCATAGGTTAATTTCCATCCCGGAAAATTATTGGTCATGTCAAAACGCAGTTTATTTTCTGTCTCCCTGCTGTTGATATATAAAGTTCGTTCGTCTTCTTCCGGGCTTTCATTGTCTTCATATTTGGCGGCTGAATTATCCAATGTATTGCGACTAAGCGCCACATTCCAATAGCCATTGTCTGTTAACCTACGCAGGGTTGCGCCAATGGTATAGCTCCATTGGTTTATAAGAGGACTGGCATTAATGATGTATAATTTTTCCGGTGTGGCATCTTTAACTGCTGCAAAACTAAACTCGTCGATAGAACCAATACCCAGAATGTTCAGCGTAGTTTTCTTATCAATTTTAGTCGTTGTTTTAAATTGAAAGTCCCAATAATTTGGCCTTATCGGAAGATCGAGTGCCTTGAACAATAACCCAAGGTAGCTGCGCCTTGCGGAGGCTAAAAAGGTAGTTTTTTTACTGAGTGGCCCATCAAGAGTAGCTGCCAGGTCTGTCGCACTTAAGCGGATATTGCCTTGCAATTTATTGGAGTTACCTGTTCGTTGTTTAAACTGAAAAACGCTGCTCAACGCATTGTCATACTTTGCATCAAAAGCGCTGCTGCTTAGCACAACATCTTCAATAAAATAAACATTTAAAATGCCTTGCGGGCCACCACCGCTGCCCTGTGTGCTGAAGTGATTGATGATAGGCACTTCTATGCCATCAAGATAAAAAACATTTTCGCTGGGTGCCCCACCACGTATAATAATATCATTTCTAAATCCACCACCACCTACGCCACCGCCCACGCCCGGCAAAGATTGTATAACCCTGCTGATATCGGAGTTGCCGCCGGGATTGGTTTTAATGTCTTCTGCAGTAAGCCGCTGGATACTTAACGGGCTTTGTAAATTAGCAACTCTTGCGGTATTGCTCCTGCTGTTGATTACAACATTTCCAAGCTGAAATACAACCTGGTCAAGTTCTACAGAAATATTATTTTCGTTACCACTGGTTATTACAAGGTTGTTGAGCGTTTTGGGTTGATAATTGACTGCGGTAAATGTTACGTTATAGCTGTTTGCGGGTACATCGGTCAATCTAAAAAAGCCCGTTGAATCTGATAAAGCGGTGAAATTACCCGGCAATGATGCGATGGTGATGCCAGCTAGCGGGCGCTTGGTATTTTTGTCTACAATGGTACCGCTAAGGTTACCCGTGTTTTGGGCAACTGCCAACAGCGTTATTGTGTTTATAATAAATGTTGCAGTAATTATTTGATAATATTGTTTTTTCATTTTTACGGACTGAACTTTTTTGCGCAAAATAATTAACCGGAATAACAGGTTGAGGCGTGGTTTGTTCAAAAGCATGATAAAATTATTTTCCTGGCCGGTTAATGCCAGTAGCGGCATTGTTTATTTTATACATATCAACCAAGTTTGATATCTCAACTTTTTTTCACCGAATAATAAGCTTCAATTTTAAACAAATTATACTTTAATATCATTATGATTATTTAAACGGTATTTTTTATGAAAATAAAATTAGCAATAATCATATTCTTCGTTAGCGGTTTTTTGGAAAGCTGTAATGCGCAACCTAATACTGTGTCATCAAAACCACAAAAGGATTCTGTTTATAGCTACAAAACGGCTTCAGCCGATGGTATTGGGAAATTGTATAAAGGCAGGGAAATTTCAAAAATAATGGGCGCTAATGGAAGTGATTGGCTGGAAAGGAGTGAGCGAAATCAGGAAGAAAATACCAATCTTGCTATTGAACGAATAAGTTTACCTGTTGACGGAGTGGTAGCCGACATTGGTGCCGGAACGGGTTATTACAGTTTCAGGCTTTCGCATAAAGTACCGAA